>CAMFLG010000099.1 GCA_945957495.1 uncultured Pseudorhodobacter sp.
GCCTTTGCTGTGACCGCCGGGCGCGACCCGCGCGGTTTGCCGGTGCAGGCAGGCGATAACGAAGTGGTCGGCCGCATTTCGGATATGTGGGTTGATGCTCCGGAGCAGATGGTGCGCTACCTTGAGATTGACCTGAACTCGGGCCATCGCCGCCTTGTGCCAATGCCCATGGTCAAAATCTGGAAAGACCGGGTGCGGATCAATGCGCTGTCGTCCGACATGTTCGATGAGGTGCCCGCCACCAAATCGCTGACCGAAGTTACCCTTCTGGAAGAAGACAAGATCAGCGCCTACTACGCCGGCGGCACGCTATATGCGGCGGACAAGCGCAAGGGCGGCCCCTTGGGGTGGAAACCATGACCGCCCCGCATGACGACTTTGCCACCGAGCCGGTGCGCGGCCTGCCAGAGCAGCCGCCACTGGGCGAAGATCTGCTGTGGCAGGGCCGTCCCGACAGCTTTGCGCTGGCCCGCGATGCCTATAAAATCACCTGGATCGCGGGATACTTCCTTGCGCTGGCGGTCTGGCGTGCAACGGTCATCGCCGATGGTAGCCCGGCTGCAATCATCGCGGTGATGCTGCCCTATCTGGCCATCGGCGCGGTTGCCTGCGGTTTGCTTTACGCCATGGCGGTCGTGCAGGCGCGCTCTACCGTTTACACGATCACCACGGCGCGCGTGGCGATGCGGATCGGCGCCGCGCTGACGGTGACGCTGAACATCCCCTTCCGTCAGGTCGGCAACGCCACCGTTGCCGTCAAACGCAATGGCACGGGCACCATTGCCCTGGAAACCATGGGCGATACGCGCATTTCTTACCTTGTCTGCTGGCCGCATGTCCGGCCCTGGCGCTTTGCAAAAACCCAACCTGCGCTGCGCTGCATCCCCGATGTCGGTCGCGTGGCGAAACTCCTTGCCGATGCGGCAGAGACGCGCGTGAACCAGCCGGTCCTGGCCCGCGTGCCCGTCGGCATGGCTTTGGCTGCGGAATAGGGGTCGATCATGGTCATGCAAGCGCCGGCCCGCCCCTCTGACGACAAGGAGTTGATCCCCAAGCCGCTGTTGCTGGCGATGCTTGCGCTGGTTCTTTCCAGCCTGGCCGTCGTCAGCTTTTCGGTTCTGACCGGGCGCGACCATGTGGGCGTGCCCAAAACTGCGGCCATTGTCGCCGAACGCAGTGTGATCCTGCAAGGCGGCGGCGCGCAGGCCGTCACGGTGCTGGCCACCGATGGTACGCTGCTGATGGACCTGCCGCATGGCGGCTTCATAACCGTCATTCAGAACGGGATGGAGCGCGCAAGACTGACCGCTGGCGTCGATAAAATGCTGCCGCTGCGTATTGTGGAATACGCAAACGGCCGCCTGACGGCGGTGGATGACTACACCGGATGGAGTGCCGAACTCGGCGCCTTCGGATCCGACAACAGGGCCGCGTTCGAACGGCTCATGTCACATCAGTGATCAACAATAATGGGAACCAAATCATGGGAATCTTTCGTAAATACGCCGAGGACGTGCCCTGCACCGTAGAGGTCAGCCACCGCTTCGAAAGCCTTCATGCCCACGTTCGTTTCAACAATGGTGCCGTCGTCTATCCTGGGGACGAGGTGCTGGTACATGGCAATCCGATCCTTGCCGCCTATGGCGAAGTGATCATCGAGGATCGTCAGGCCACCATCACCCGCGCGAGCTGGCTGGAACGGCTGTGGACCCGCGCGACAGGTGATTTCGGCTTTATGGAACTGTGCGAATTCTCGTTCTCGGAAGAGGTGACGCTATGAACGCCACACCCAAAGGGCTGGATGCCGACTATGCCGAACTCGCTGCGTCGCAACCGATGGACACGCAGGCGATGGCCACGGAAACCACGCTGCTGAACCCGCGGTTTTACACCACCGACTTTGATGAAATGGACAAGATCGACGTCTCTTCGGTGCGCCCGGAGTGGGATAAGCTGATAGCGCAAATGAAATCCGATCCCAACAAGGGCCATTTCAAGAAAAACGCCGAATGGGATGCCGATTGGGAGGGCATGGACCCCGCCCTGAAACGCGAATTCATCGACTTTCTGGTGTCGTCCTGCACCGCGGAGTTTTCCGGTTGCGTGCTTTACAAGGAAATGAAACGGCGCGGCAGCAACAAGGACATTTGCGAGCTGTTCAGCTATATGTCCCGCGACGAGGCCCGCCATGCCGGTTTCATCAACGATGCGCTGCGCGAGGCGGGCGTGGCGGTGAACCTTGGTTTTCTGACCAAGGCCAAGAAGTACACCTACTTCCGGCCGAAGTTCATCTATTATGCGACCTACCTGTCGGAAAAGATCGGCTACGCCCGCTACATCACCATTTTCCGCCACCTTGAGGCGCATCCTGAACAGCGCTTCCATCCGATTTTCAAATGGTTCCGCGAATGGTGCAATGACGAGTTCAGCCATGGCGAGGCGTTCGCGCTCTTGATGCGGACCGACCCTAAACTGACCACCAGCTTCGCCAACAAGCTGTGGATCCGGTTCTTCCTGACCGCCGTTTACTCTACCATGTATGTGCGCGATCACGCCCGGCCAGAGTTTCACAAGGCGCTTGGCGTTGATATCGAATGGTACGATCAAGAGGTGTTCCGCAAAACCTCGACCATCGCGCGCCAGGTGTTCCCGGTAGAGATTGACATCGACCATCCCCGCTGGCTGCCGAACCTGCGCCGGATGCGCGACGCCTTCGGTCAGATGGATACGGCCAAACGCAGGGGCGGCGTGGGTGGCTGGATCAGCCACAAACTGGCATCGGCCAAGGCGGCGGCCACCTTTGTGGCACTATACACCATTCCCGTCATCAAACGGGAACCGCCAAAAGATGTGCGGCTGGAGCCGGTCTATTGACCGTCTCTTCGCATAGGGTCGGGGGCTTGGGGCGGGCGCGCCTCTGCCCCCGACTGACCTGCATCCCCTCGTCACATGGGGGAATCAGATGAGCGACAGCCCGTGGATTGCAGCACTTGCGACCCTGTTTCTGTGGTGGTTTTCCACGGGCATCATCCTGTGGCGCGTGCGCGTCGCTGACAACGGCACGGCCCAGGATCACATCAATTCGGTGATCATCGGCCTGCCCTTGCTGGCCATCGGTATCGCCGCCGCGCGCGCCTCGCTTTCCGACCTTTCGGCCAACGGCATCTATCAGGCCTTTCTGGCGGCCCTTGCCTTGTGGGGATGGATCGAACTTGCCTTTCTGTCGGGCGTCATCACCGGGCCTAACCGCGTCCCCTGCCCGCCCTTCGTCACACAGCAGGATCGGTTCTGGCGCGCCGTAGGCACGATTGCTTGGCACGAAAGCCTGTTGATCATCACGCTGCTGTGCCTCGGGCTTGCCAGTCTTCACGCAGAAAACCCATTTGCCTTTGGCACATTCGCGCTGCTGTTCGCGGCACGGATTTCGGCCAAGCTGAACCTTTTTCTCGGCGTACCGCGCATCAATACGCAGTTTCTGCCCAAACCTCTGGCACATCTTGCCAGTCACTTCCGCATCGGGCGCATCACGGCCTTTTTCCCGATTTCCGTTTCGGCCCTCACGGTGTTTTCCGCGCTTTTGATGGAGCGCGCCGTCAATGTCGAACATCCCGGCATGTCCGTGGGTTACGCCCTGCTGACCTGCCTTTGCCTTCTGGCCCTGTTGGAGCACTGGTTCATGGTTCTTCCGCTGCCAGACGAAAAGCTGTGGCGCTGGATGATGCCCGCCGCAAAACCGCAAAAAGACCATCTTGAGGACGCCAATGGACTTTGATCAGATTTTCCGCAGCCAGCTTGATGCCCTCAAAGCCGAAGGCAACTACCGCAAATTTGCCGAACTAGAACGCAAATGCGGCGCTTTCCCGCGTGCGGCAAACCACATGGATGGAACTGTGACCGACATCACTGTCTGGTGCTCTAACGACTATCTTGGCATGGGCCAGCACCCTGCTGTCGTGCAAGCCATGGTGGATTGTGTGCAGGCCTGCGGCACGGGCGCAGGCGGCACCCGCAACATTTCGGGCACGAACCATAACCACCTGCTGCTAGAGGCCGAACTGGCCGATCTGCACGGCAAGGATGCGGCGCTGTTGTTCACCTCGGGCTATGTGTCGAACTGGGCGGCCCTATCGACCTTGGGCAGTCGTATCCCGAATGTGGTGATCCTGTCGGATGCAGGCAACCACGCCTCGATGATCGAAGGCGTGCGGCATTCCCGCGCCGACAAGGTGATCTGGAAACATAATGACTGGCGCGATCTGGATCGCAAACTCCACGCCGTCGGCGACCGCCCCAAGATCGTGGCCTTTGAGTCGGTTTACTCGATGGATGGCGACATCGCTCCGATCAAGGAAATCGTGCAGGTTGCCAAGGCCCATGGTGCGCTGACCTATATCGACGAGGTGCATGCCGTCGGCATGTACGGCCCACGCGGCGGCGGTGTCACCGAGCGTGAAGGGTTGGCCGATCAGATCGACTTGATCGAAGGCACGCTTGGCAAGGCGTTCGGCGTGGTCGGCGGCTATATCACCGGATCAACCGCTTTGTGCGATTTCATCCGCAGCTTTGCCTCTGGCTTCATCTTCACCACTGCGTTGCCTCCGGCGGTTGCGGCGGCGGCGACGGCCTCGATCCGGCACCTCAAAACCAGCCAGATCGAACGCCAGCGGCAGCGCGAACAGGTTGCCAAACTGCGCGCGCGGCTGGATCGGTTGGGCATTCCGCATCTGGCAAACGACAGCCACATCATCCCAGTGATGATCGGCGATCCTGTGAAATGCCGGATGATCAGCGACATCCTGATGCGGGATTGGGGTATCTATGTGCAGCCGATCAACTACCCGACCGTACCCAAGGGCACCGAGCGGCTGCGCATCACCCCGTCGCCGTTTCATTCCGACGCCGATATCGACCACCTCGCCAATGCACTTTCTGCCCTGTGGCAGCGTTGCGCACTTTCACATGCGGTGGCGTGACAAAAAATTGATCCGAACACAGACCCAAACCGTAGTATAAGTGGGAAACAGGGAGGCCCCTATGAAAACAAGCTTTGCGATCATTGCCCTTTTGGCGATCTCTGCCGCACCAGCCTTTGCGGCGGGTGATGCGGAGGCAGGAAAGAAAGTCTTCAACCAATGTCAGACCTGCCATACGGTCACTGACCCGTCGGGCACCGTTCTGGCCGGTAAAAGTGCCAAGGTCGGGCCAAATCTTTACGGGGTCATTGGCCGACCCGCCGCATCCTACGAAGGCTTCAAATACGGCGACGGCATCATTGCCGCCCGTGATGCCGGCCTTGTCTGGGATGAAGAGAAGATCGCTGTTTATACGCAGGATCCGACGGCCTTCCTTGATGAATTTACCGGCAACCCCAAACTGAAAAGCAAAATGGCGTTCAAGCTGAAAAAACCGCAAGACGGTGCAGATGTTGCGGCTTTTCTGGCATCGCTGGCACCGCCCGCCGCTGATGCGGCAGCACCGGCCGCGACCACTTCGCCCTGACCCGGCCCTGTAACTGCAAACGGCCCCCGATTGCTTTGGGGGCCGTTTGCAGTTGTTAAAGCGACAGTCAGGCGCGTTTCGCTGCGACCTGCCGTGGCGCGACTTTGCGAACCGCATCGGCAATATCCGCCACCGTTAGTCCGGCATCGGCATACATTGCCGCAGGGCTGGCCTGTTCGATAAAACGGTCCGGCAGCGTCAGCGTGCGAAGGCGCAACCCGTGGTCCAACCCGCCCGAGTTTGCCAGATACTGCAACACCTGGGCGCCAAACCCGCCGCCAGCCCCCTGCTCTACCGTGATCAGCGCCGCATGGTTGCGCGCGAGTTGGCGGATCAGATCCACATCCAACGGCTTGGCAAAGCGCGCATCGGCCACAGTCACGGAAATGCCCTGGGCCGCCAGCATCTCTGCCGCCAGCAGACATTCCGCAAGATGCGCCCCAAAGCACAGCAGCGCCACGTCCGTCCCTTCGCGCATCACCCGGCCACGACCGATTTCCAGTACCCTGCCCATTTCCGGCATCTGCACGCCCACGCCATCCCCGCGCGGATAGCGGAATGCGATCGGCCCCGCGTCATAGTCCGCAGCAGTGGCCACCATATGCACCAGCTCTGCCTCATCCGCAGCCGCCATCACCACAAACCCCGGCAGATTGGACAGATAGCTGACATCAAATGCCCCACAATGGGTGGCACCGTCTGCCCCCACCAACCCGGCCCGATCAATCGCAAAGCGCACAGGCAGGTTTTGCAAGGCCACGTCATGCACGACCTGGTCATAGCCGCGCTGCAGAAACGTAGAATAGATCGCAACGAACGGTTTCAAGCCCGCCGCCGCCATCCCGGCGGCGAAAGTCACACCATGCTGCTCGGCAATGCCCACATCGAACACCCGCGCGGGAAAGCGCGCGGCCATGATGTCCAGCCCCGTGCCAGACGGCATCGCCGCCGTGATCGCCACGATCCGGCCATCGCGCGCGGCCTCTTCCGTCAGGCTTTTCCCGAACACCGCAGTATAGGCCGGTGCGTTCGATTTGGATTTCGCCTGCAGGCCCGAGATCACGTCGAATTTCGCAACGCCATGATATTTGTCGGCCGAATTTTCCGCCGGGGCGTATCCCTTGCCCTTCACCGTCACAGCATGGATCAGCACCGGGCCCGTCGCGCGGGTTTTCGCGGCCCGCAGGGTTGCCAGCAATTCCGGGATGTTATGCCCGTCTATTGGCCCGATGTAGGTCAACCCCAACTCTTCAAACAACGTCCCGCCGCCGGGCATCCCCGTGACCAATGCCCGCGCCCGCCGCGCACCGTCCCGCAATGGGCCGGGCATCGCGGCCTCAACCCCTTCGGCCAGACTGCGCAACGCGGCAAAGGGCGCATGGGCTGACAGCCCGTTCAGGTATTTGTTCAACGCGCCAACCGGGGGCGCGATGCTCATGTCATTGTCGTTCAGGATCACAAACAGCCGCTTGCCCAAATGCCCGGCGGCATTCATCGCCTCATAGGCCATTCCCGCTGTGATCGCGCCATCCCCGATCACGGCAATCGCATCCCCTGTCGGTTGCCCCATGTCACGACCAACGGTAAAGCCCAAAGCCGCGGAAATACTCGTCGAACTGTGCGCCGCGCCGAACGGATCATATTCGGATTCCGATCGTTTGGTGAACCCTGACAGCCCGCCGCCCTGCCGCAGGCTGCGCATACGCGACCGCCGCCCGGTCAATATCTTGTGCGGATAGCATTGATGGCCCACGTCCCAGATCAGCTTGTCCACCGGCGTGTTGAAAACCGCATGGATCGCCACCGACAATTCAACCACCCCCAGGGATGACCCCAGATGGCCGCCGGTCTCGGACACGACCGAAATCACTTCGGCGCGCAATTCTTGCGCCAGCTTGGTCAATTCGGCATCGCTTAGACCGCGCAGATCGGCGGGGCTGTTGACCTGATCAAGAAGTGGGGTTTCAACACGCATCGCTTTGGCCTTTGCTGATGAAAAAAGGTGCCGGGTGGCTTGCACACGGCACCAGTCCCTGTTGCCAACAGGAAGGGAACCGGGCTGTGGAACTTGCCCAGGCCCGGGCCGGCATTTGGCCCGAACTTCGTTGCAGACCGGGCGACGCTGTTGCGCCGCCCGGTCTGGTGTTTCATTACACGATTGCGCTTGTGGGCTGGGCGATCTCCAACGCGCCATAGGGCGATGGACCTTGCTTGCTTTGTTCGGGCAACAACATGCTGATCCCCCAGATCGCAAGCAGGATTACGCCAACCACCGCAAGGCCAATCCCCGCCATAAACGCGCCCCAGACCATCTGGCCCAAGGCCCAAACCCGCAAGCGGATCACCGGGCTTTGCCCCTCATAGTAATGTTCGTCAGACATGATCCATCCTTTCCAACGATGCGTCAGCGTTCAGTTCAAGGGCGCATAGCCATGGTCTTGCGCCCAGACAAACCAGTTATCGACGACAGTGCCCGTCAGCAGAATGCCGATCCCCCCGGTGATCGGGACAAGCACGGCAAACCACCAGGCCCAGCGGTGAATGCCCTCCATCGTGGCATTGAAGCCCATGGTCCAGCGCCAGAACAGCGCCGCCCGTTCCGAGGCTGTGCCGCGGTCGATGATCTGCTCCAACTCCCGATCGCCGCCCAGTCGCGTCACCGACAGGATGGTCGCCCCGTGCATCGCAAACAACAGGGCAGATCCGTAGAGGAATGCAATGCTCAGCGCGTGGAAGGGGTTATAGAACAGGTTGCCATAGGTCAGGCTGAACAGGTTGGTCCAATCCAGATGCGGGAAGATCCCGTAAGGCACCGCTTCGGACCAATGCCCCATCAGCACGGGCCGGATCAGCCCCAGCACCAGCACCAGCCACAAGGCCCCGGCAAAGGCCCAGCTGATATGCTTGCCCATCCCCAACGCCTCTGCCCGCAGATAAGTGCGCACCCACCAGGTGGACAGCGAGATCAGAAAGAAGAACCCCGCCACAAGGAACAACCCACCCTCGCCCATCGGGGGAATCCGCAGACCCCATTCCGGGGCTGGCGGCTCCAGTGCCATCCAGAACAGATCGCGCATGAACACCGCCGGGTTATAGCCCGCCAGATGCCAGAACCAGAAACCGACGATCATGAACCAGATCAGGCCGGTTGCCAGGCTGATCACGCCAAAGGTGCCCAGATAGACCGGCCCAAGTTGCGCGTTGCCGAACCATCCCAGCAGGGTGGAATAGCTGGCACTCTTGGTGCGGTTGCCGAGTTCGACATCCTCGACCAGACCCATCTCGGGTGGGCCAGCCACCTGCACTTGGGTGAAGAAATTCTGATACTCAGCCATTTACGCCTCCCGGAATATTCGCCCAGAACGGAAGTTGCAGCCACCAGTTCCACCAATCGACCCACTGATCAAACCAGATCGTGCCCGAAATCATGATGCAGATGGCGCTCCAGAAGGCCGCGTTCATCGCAAGCAACATGCCCAAACGGTGAATCCCCAGGGTGCCCACCGAATAGCCGATCAGATCGCGAAAGAAGGTGTCTTC
>CAMFLG010000100.1 GCA_945957495.1 uncultured Pseudorhodobacter sp.
TGAGGCCCACCGGCAGCCTGTATCTGCACTGTGATCCCACGGCGAGCCACTATCTGAAGATATTGCTGGATGCGGTGTTTGGGGCGACGAGTTTTCGGAACGAAATCTCTTGGAAACGAACGAGCAGCCATTCTGGCGCTAAGCGTTGGGGGCCGATCCACGACACTCTATTTTTCTACACGAAGTCTGAATCCCATACTTGGAATCGGACATTTGAGAGCTACTAAGAGGAATATGTGGCGAAGTTCTACCGCCAGTCAGACGATAGAGGGCGCTATCAGGTGGACAATTTGACAGGCGCGGGAAAGAGAAACGGCGATTCTGGGAAGCCGTGGCGCGGGGTTAACCCCGATGAAAAAGGGCGGCACTGGGCAGTTCCAATTTCGATGCTGCGACGGATGGGTCTAGACGACGAAACGGAAAGAATGTCCACGCAGGAGAAACTGGATTTCTTGGATTCCAATGGTTTGATCTATTGGCCCAAGGAGGATGGCGTGCCACGGTTGAAGCGTTACCTTGAATTTCAGGAAGGCGTTTCAATTCAAGACATTGTTACCGATATTGCTCCACTCTCGGCGCACTCGAAGGAACGCCTCGGCTACCCCACGCAAAAGCCTGTCGCCTTGCTGGAGCGGATTCTCAGCGCCTCGTCCAACCCCGGCGATGCGGTGCTGGACCCGTTCTGCGGCTGTGGCACCACGGTTCATGCTGCGCAGAAACTCGGGCGGCAGTGGATTGGCATTGATGTGACGCATCTTGCCATCGGCCTGATCGAAAAACGCCTGCGTGATGCGTTCGAGGGCGTGCAGTTCACCACCCATGGCGTGTCGCAGGATCTGGCGGGGGCGCGCGACATGGCGGCGCGCGGGCGCGACGACAAGAATTACTATTTCGAATTCGAAAAATGGGCGCTGAGCCTGATTGCGGCGCAGCCGGGCAACCTTTCGAAAAAGGGCGCCGACAAGGGCATAGACGGCAACCTTTACTTTGGCGCGAAAAGCGAGGGGCGGGCGATCGTCTCGGTCAAGGCGGGCGACAATGTGGGCGTGTCGATGATCCGCGACCTGCGCGGCGTGATCGAACGCGAGGGCGCGGGCATCGGGGTGTTTGTGACGCTGGCCGAACCATCGCGCCCGATGATCACCGAAGCCGCGGGTGCGGGGCAGTATGAGTTGCCGGGCTTTGCCCCGGTGCCGCGGATTCAGATCGTCACGATCGAGCAGGCGATGGCTTTGCGCGACCGGGCGGTGCAACTGCCCGCGCGGCGCGATGACGGGTTCAAGCGGGCGGTGAAAGAGGTGGATCGCGGCGCGCAGGGGGCGCTGGATTTGTAGGCTGGGGCTTGTCAGGCGTCTTGCGCGGCGGCAGGATGGCGGTGATTTTGCAAAAGGATTTGCCCGATGTTTCTGCGACTTGCCGCCCTGTGCCTTGCCCTCTCTGCCCCCGCCGCGCTGGCCGATTGTGTGGGTTATGACAGTTTCGTCAAAGGCGTTGAGGTAAAGTTGCAGGACGGGTCGAAGTGGATCGCGCGGCGGTCGGCGCATGAGGTGATCCGCATCGACAAGACCAACCACGACGGCGCCTATGCGCAATATGCGATTGGCCCTTACGGTGTGTTTGTCACCGAAGGCACCCGCAACGGCATCGGCACCACGACCGAGCTGGCCTATTCCAAGACGCCGCCGCAGCCCTTCGTCGGGATGGACTGGACCTCGACCGTCAAGAACACCACGATCAGCGAGGCGACGCACAGCACTTACCCTGCCAAGCGCGGCAAGGTTCATGTGACCGCGAACAACCTGCGTGAGGTCAAGCTGAACGGCTGTACCTACAAGGTGATGGGGGTGGATATTGCCTATTCCGCCGATCTGGGCGGTATGGTGCAGCATTTTGCCTATTTCCCCGACATCCGCTTTGGCCTGCAGACCAAGGTGACGTACAAGGACGGCAGCACGGATAGCGCTGGGATCACCGGGATGCGGGTGGCGCAATAGGCAGAAATTGCCTTCACCCCTGCGGGCAATTGGCCTATGGGGGTGGGCAAAAGGAGCCTTTGCATGAGCCTGAACACCTTTGGTCATCTGTTCCGCGTCACCACCTGGGGCGAAAGCCACGGGCCTGCGATTGGCTGCACTGTGGATGGCTGCCCGCCCGGGGTGAGGCTTTCAGAGGCGGATCTGCAGCCCTGGCTGGATCGGCGCAAGCCCGGCACCAGCAAGTTCACCACGCAGCGGCAAGAGGCGGACGAGGTGCGCATCCTGTCGGGGGTGTTCGAGGGCGTGACGACGGGGACGCCGATTGCGCTGATGATCGAGAATACTGACCAGCGCAGCAAGGATTATTCCAACATCGCGCAGGCGTTCCGGCCCGGGCATGCGGATATCACCTACCATCAGAAATACGGGGTGCGGGATTATCGCGGCGGCGGGCGGTCTTCGGCGCGCGAAACCGCGTCCCGGGTGGCGGCGGGTGGGGTGGCGCGGGCGATGCTGGCGCAGATGCTGCCGGGGCTGCGGATCACGGGATATATGGTGCAGATGGGGCCGCGCGGGATTGACCGGGCGCGGGTGGATCTGGACACGATTGGCAACAACCCGTTCTGGTGCCCCGATCCGGTGGCGGCAAGCGATTGGGCGGTGTACCTGGACGAGCTGCGGCTGTCGCATAATTCGGTGGGCGCGGTGATCGAGGTGGTGGCGGAAGGCGTGCCTGCGGGGCTGGGGGCGCCGCTGTATGGCAAGCTCGATTCTGATCTGGCGGCGGCGATGATGTCGATCAACGCGGTGAAGGCGGTGGAGATTGGCGATGGCATGGCGGCGGCGACCCTGACCGGGGTGGAGAACGCCGATGAGATCCGCATGGGCGCGCAGGGGCCGGAGTTTCTGTCGAACCATGCGGGCGGGATATTGGGCGGGATTTCGTCGGGTCAGCCGGTGGTGTGCCGGTTTGCGGTGAAGCCGACTTCGTCGATCCTGACGCCGCGCCGCACGATTAATGCGACGGGCGAAGAGATTGATCTGATCACCAAGGGGCGGCACGACCCCTGCGTGGGCATCCGGGCGGTGCCGGTGGGCGAGGCGATGATGGCGCTGGTTCTGGCGGATCATCTGCTGCTGGACCGGGGGCAGACGGGTGGCACGCGGGGTGTGATCGGGTAGTGTCCCGGACGGGGACAATATTTTTGTGTTTTAATTCAGTGTTTTGGGGTGTCTGAATTAAGGGTTTGTTAGGGTTTGGGTGTCACGGCGCGGGGCGTGGCCTTACCCAAGGCGGAGCATGGGGCGGCGGCTGACCGCCGGGTGGGCGCTGCAACATTGGGTTTGGGCGCTTTATGGTTCAAAATCTCCCACCGAAGTTCTACTGGATACGGTGCAGAGGCGCCCGCCCTTGGGGGGCGGTCGGGCGCTGCCCGGCGGCGCATTCGCGCCTTGATTCCGGGCTGTGGTAAGGTGAGGAGCGTATCCGAAGCGGTCGCAAGGCCCGCCTTCGGCCCTTTCGGATCAATTGCCCGGGATCAGCCGCGGATGGGATAGATGAAGCCGTAGGTGGGCGAGACGCGGCCCAGAACGTCGCTGTTGCCGTTGGCGACGCGGACGGCGGACCAGTCGTTCTTGGGGGAAACATCGACAACGATCGTGTCGGTGGTGATGCGGTTGCGCACCCAGTTGGCCTGATCGACCAGAATGGTGCGCGAATCGATGACTTCGCTTACGACGGCGACATGGCCTTTCGGCATCTTGCCGGTGGAGCGGAAGGTCAGCACGGCGCCGGAGGCGGGCGTCTGGCCGCGTTCATAGATGCTTGCGGCCTTCTTCCACCAGGTGGCGGCATCGCCCTTGATCTGGATGCCCGAGACGGCGCGGGCGAAGGGGACGCACCAGATCCGGCCATGTTTCTTGGGATTCAGGGCAATCGAGGCCTCTTGCACGGCTGCCTTGACCTCTTCGCGGGGGATTTCAACCGGGCCCTCCGGTTCTGCGGCTGCAACAGCGATGATGACGGTCTGCGTCGGTTTCTCGGCTTTGGCCAGGGCGGGCACCAAGGTGCAGGTCAGGGCCAGCGCGATGGCTGCCAAACGGTTCAAGGTCATTCAGTCACGTCCCCACGTTACCAATCTGTCGCTCCAGCCCCCCGGGCATTCGCCCTGCTGAGTCTGCCTGGACCTTGGAAAGATGTCCTTCGGTCCGGGGTGGGTTTTTTCACAGCGGCGTGAGGATTGGCAACCCGGGGCGGCGGGGAAGGGCGGAAACCCGCCGGTGGGGCGGATTTGCCGGGGTAGGGTGGGCAATTTGCCCACCCTACGGGGGCGGCGCTGGCGGCAGGCGGGGTTTGTTACAGGGGAACACGAATGCGACAGGGGCATGGAATTCGGGGCCCGGACCCGCCATATTCTGCCTTACGCAAACAGGAGTGTCTTTGATGACAAGCTACAGCAAATCTGCCGAGCGTATTGCGGCGCTTTCGCCCGAAGAATTCCGAGTTACCCAGCGCAACGGCACCGAGCGCCCCGGCACCGGCGCGCTTTTGCACAACCATGAGCCCGGCATCTATGTGGACATCGTCTCGGGTGAGCCGCTGTTCGCCTCGGCCGACAAGTTCGAATCGGGCTGCGGCTGGCCCAGTTTCACCAAACCGATTGAACCCGCGCATGTGACCGAATTGCGCGATACCTCGCTGGGGATGCTGCGGATCGAGGTGCGGTCCACGCATGGCGACAGCCATCTGGGCCATGTGTTTCCCGATGGCCCGCGCGACCGGGGCGGGTTGCGCTATTGCATCAACTCGGCCTCGCTGCGCTTTGTGCATCGCGATGATATGGAGGCAGAGGGCTATGGGGCCTACATTGACCAGGTGGAGGATGTGAAATGAGCCATGAGACAGCGATTCTGGCGGGCGGCTGCTTTTGGGGCATGCAGGATTTGATCCGCAAGCGCCCGGGTGTGGTGGCGACGCGGGTGGGTTATACCGGCGGCGATGTGGCCAATGCCACCTATCGCAACCACGGCAGCCATGCCGAGGGCATCGAGATTGTGTTTGATCCGGCGGTGCTGAGCTATCGCGAGCTGCTGGAGTTCTTTTTCCAGATCCACGATCCCACCACGCCCAACCGGCAGGGCAATGATCTGGGGCCGTCCTACCGCTCTGCGATCTACTATATGTCTGACGCACAGAAGGCGGTGGCAGAAGATACCATTGCAGATGTGAATGCATCCGGCCTGTGGCCGGGGCGGGTGGTGACAGAACTGGCCCCGGCAGGGGCGTTCTGGCAGGCAGAGCCCGAGCATCAGGATTATCTGGAGCGGCTGCCCAACGGGTACACCTGCCATTTCATCCGGCCGAACTGGCGCCTGCCGCGCCGCGCGGCGGAGTAGGCGCGCCCTGTGCCTTGCCCTGTTGGGCAGGGCGCTTGAATTCGCGGCGGGAACGGCGTATCCCACCGCGAACGACATGACCCGAACAGTACGGAACCCGCACATGGCCACGACGAACCCGATCCAATTCATCCAGCAGGTGCGTGCCGAAGTCGCAAAGGTGGCCTGGCCATCGCGGCGTGAGGTGATGCTGACGACGGTGATGGTGTTCATCATGGCGGCGCTGACGGCGACGTTTTTCAGCCTGGTGGATATCGCCATCAAGTTCGGTCTGACGACCATTCTGAACGGCGTCTGATCGGCGGTTTGGTTCCGACGCCACGTCGAGGGGCGGGATTTCGCTTGAATTTCAGGACGCGCGGGGGTATCCCGCGCCAATCCAAAGGACAAAGGCGCGCAGCGATTCGTGTTGCGCGCTGTTTTTTGTTCCGGGCACGGCGGGCTAACCGTCGGTAAATACAGAACTTTCGGACGCTGAGGCGGCCGGGCAGACAAGGTGGAAGTGGCATGGCCAAGCGTTGGTATTCGGTAAGCGTTCTCTCGAATTTCGAGAAGAAAGTTGCCGAGCAGATCAAGACTGCTGTGGCGGAAGCCAACCTCGGCGATGAGATCGACGAGGTTCTGGTGCCGACGGAAGAAGTGATCGAAGTGCGTCGCGGCAAGAAGGTGACGTCCGAGCGTCGCTTCATGCCGGGCTATGTGCTGGTGCGCATGGAAATGTCGTCGCGCGGCTATCATCTGATTTCGTCGATCAACCGGGTGACGGGGTTCCTTGGCCCGCAAGGCAAGCCGATGCCGATGCGCGATGCCGAGGTCAATCAGATCCTGAACCGGGTTGAAGAGGGCATCGAAGCGCCGCGCAACCTGATCCGTTTCGAGACGGGCGAGAAGGTGAAAGTCACCGACGGCCCGTTTGAAGGCTTTGACGGTATGGTCGAGGATGTGGACGAGGCGCACAGCCGCCTGAAAGTCTCTGTCTCGATCTTCGGTCGGGCAACCCCGGTAGAATTGGAATTCACTCAGGTGTCGAAAAACCTCTGAGTGCATCGCGTGGGAGGTGCGCGCCTGGCAACAGGTGACAAGCCGAACCACTAAACCGCGCCTGCGTGGCGCAGTGACAAAGGAGAGGCCAGATGGCCAAGAAGATTATCGGCAGCCTGAAGCTGCAAGTGAAAGCGGGTCAAGCCAACCCGTCCCCGCCGGTTGGTCCGGCGCTGGGTCAGCGCGGTCTGAACATCATGGCCTTCGTGAAGGAATTCAACGCGAAGACCGCCGATCTGGAGCCGGGTTCGCCCACGCCCGTCGTCATCACCTACTACCAGGACAAGTCGTTCAGCCTTGAGCTGAAAACGACCCCTGCGTCGTTCCTGCTGAAAAAGGCCGCTGGTCTGCCTGCCGTTGGCAAGCGCAACCGCGCCAAGGGTTCGGTCAAGCCGGGCCACACCACCGCTGGCACCGTGACTCTGGCCCAGATCCGCACGATTGCTGAAACCAAGATGAAAGACCTGAACGCGAACTCGATCGAGGCCGCGATGCAGGTGATCATGGGTTCGGCGAAATCCTGCGGCATCGAAGTGAAAGGGTAAGTCATGGCCAAGATTGGTAAACGGTCTGCGGCTGCGCAGAAAGCCTTTGACGGCAAGAGCCTGATTTCGGTCGAAGAAGCGGTTGCGCTGATCAAATCGGCGGCTTCGGCGAAATTCGACGAAACCCTGGAAATCGCGATGAACCTGGGCGTTGATCCGCGTCACGCCGACCAGATGGTGCGCGGCGTTGTTGCCCTGCCGAACGGCACCGGCAAAACCGTGCGCGTTGCCGTGTTCGCCCGTGGCGCCAAGGCTGACGAAGCCAAGGCCGCTGGTGCGGATATCGTTGGCGCCGAAGACCTGATGGAAACCATCCAGTCGGGCAAGATCGAGTTCGACCGTTGCATCGCAACGCCGGACATGATGCCGCTGGTCGGCCGCCTCGGCAAGATCCTCGGCCCGCGCAACCTGATGCCGAACCCGAAGGTCGGCACGGTGACGATGGACGTGAAAACGGCCGTTGAAGCAGCCAAGGGCGGCGAAGTGCAGTTCAAGGTCGAAAAAGCCGGCGTGATCCATGCTGGTATCGGCAAGGTCAGCTTCTCTGACGAGAAACTGGCACAGAACGTGCGCGCTTTCGTGGACGCGGTTTCCCGTGCAAAACCCACCGGGGCAAAAGGCGCTTACCTGAAAAAGGTGTCGCTGGCCTCGACCATGGGTCCGGGCGTGTCGGTGGACCTGGCTTCGGCTACCGCCTGAGCGACTGCGTGAGTCGGGGTGAACCCCGACCTACGGTGGATCGAGTTGGTTCGATCCGCACAAAGAATTCCTGATGCTTCGGCAAAGGGATGGTGGGGCGAGGCGGAGACATCCCTGAGCCCCATCCTGTCCGAGACGGCCGGTGGCGCGCAAACGCCTTAATATCCTGCCTGAGATGGGGAACGAGATTGATGTCGCCGCGAGGCGATCTTGGCCTCTGGACCCGTAACAAGGACCCGAACGCTTGCCGTCATGGCAGGCTAAATTGAGCCGGGGGGAAACCCCCAACCTTGGAGTGAAACTGTGGATAGAGCCCAGAAAGAGAAAGTGGTCGGCGAGCTCGACCAAATCTTCGCAAGCTCTGGCGTTGTAGTGGTCGCCCACTACGCGGGTATGACGGTTGCACAGATGCAGGACCTGCGCGCGAAAATGCGCGAAGAAAACGGGTCCGTCCGCGTTGCCAAGAACAAGCTCGCCAAGATCGCCCTTGAAGGGAAGCCCGGCGTTAAAATGGGCGACCTTCTCACGGGCATGACCGTGCTTGCCTATACCGAAGACCCTGTCGCTGCGGCGAAGGTCTGCGAAGCCTATGCCAAGGGGAACGACAAGTTCGTTATCCTCGGCGGGGCTATGGGTGACACGATTCTGGACCCGGCCGGTGTCAAAGCCGTGGCCTCCATGCCGTCGCGTGAAGAGCTTATCGCTCAGATCGTGTCGATGCTTGGTGCGCCCGCCTCTGCCATCGCTGGTGCCATTGGCGCGCCTGCTTCGAACATCGCGAGCATCCTGTCGACCATCGAAGAAAAGGCTGCTGCCTGATCTTCGGCTCGCGTGGGGTTGAACCCCCACCTCGTTGGAACCATCTTAACTGAACGGATATGAAAATGGCTGATCTGAACAAACTCGCCGAAGAAATCGTGGGTCTGACCCTTCTTCAGGCACAAGAACTGAAAACCATCCTGAAAGACAAGTACGGCATCGAGCCTGCTGCTGGTGGCGCTGTCATGATGGCTGGCCCGGCTGCTGCTCCGGCTGCTGCTGCTGAAGAGCAAACCGAATTCGACGTCGTGCTGACCGACGCTGGCGCAAACAAGATCAACGTGATCAAAGAAGTGCGCACCATCACCGGTCTGGGCCTGAAAGAAGCCAAGGATCTGGTTGAAGCTGGCGGCAAGGTCAAAGAAGCAGTTGGCAAAGCCGACGCTGAAGCGATCAAGAAGAAACTCGAAGAGGCTGGCGCCAAAGTCGAGCTCAAGTGATCTTGCACCGGGGCGCAAGCCCTGGGCTGTGAGTGAAAGGCTGGGTCGGGGGTTTCCCCCCGGCCCGGCTGTTCGCGTCTTACGGCCCCGCTTCTTGGCAGCGGCTTTTGCGAAAGCC
>CAMFLG010000101.1 GCA_945957495.1 uncultured Pseudorhodobacter sp.
GTCAGAGGCCACGCGCTCATGCACGACATAGCCATGTTCCGCATAATGGATCGCCGGGGCCAGAACATCGGCCATCGCCAGCCGCCCATGATCGGCTGACAGCCGGAACCAGGCATCCACCGCCCCCGGAACCGTCACCGAATGCGGCCCGTACAACGGCAGGCTGTCCATGCCATGCGCGCGATACCAGTCAATCGTCGCCGCCGCAGGCGCGCGGCCCGACCCGTTCAGCGCAATCACCTCATCGCCGCCCGCCGGGCAATACAACACAAAGCAATCGCCACCGATCCCGGTCGATTGTGGCTCTACCACCGCCTGCACCGCTGCGGCGCAAATCGCGGCGTCCACCGCATTGCCTCCGCTGCGCATGATCTCTACCGCGGCCAGTGTGGACAGCGGATGCGACGTTGCCGCCATCGCCGAGGTCGCGCGGACTGCGGAACGGCCTGGAAGTTGGAAATCGCGCATTGTCATCATCCCATCCAATCGCCCGCGAACCGGGCCTGTGGCTTTTGTTCCCGAAATCCGGCCCGCTTGCAATGCAGGGCGGCGAAATCCGGCGCAGCAGACCCCGCGCAGCAATCCGCCGCTCACCCGAATGTGTGCGCCTTAGGGCTTTGACAGTGCCGCCGCCATCTGTCAAACGCCGCGCTCCGATCCAGAAAAAGACCAAAAAACAATGACAGACATCACACTTTCGCCCGACGACCTCAGCATGCTGATCAAGGCGTTGCAGAACAAATCCCCCGACGTGGTGCAGGCCCGCATGGCCAACGCGCTATTGCTGCTGGCCGATGGCCTGTCGGTCGAGGATGTCGCCGGGCTCTTGTATCTTGAGGAACGCGATGTGGCGGGCTGGCACAAGATGTTCGCCAAACGCGGCAAACGCGCCGCCTGATCCATCGGAAAAGGCGAAAGGTTCAGGCAAGCATGACGGCATCCGTCCTTGTCTGAACCGTTTTATAAATAGCAGATCGCCCAGATGCGGCTCATTATGAACCCAAGCTCACAATGGCCGATCAAACCCTCTCCAACGCGATCGCGATGCCTTGGCCCACGCCGATGCACATGGTCGAAAGCGAACGTTTGCCCCCGGTCAGCTGCAACTGCAACGCCGCCGTCCCGGTAATCCGCGCGCCAGTCATCCCCAACGGATGCCCCAGCGCAATCGCGCCACCATTCGGGTTCACCCTCGCGTCATCGTCGGCAACACCAAGCTCGCGCAAGGTGGCCAGACCCTGGCTTGCGAACGCCTCGTTCAACTCGATCACATCGAAATCCGCCTGAACCAACCCCAGCCGCGCCATCAGTTTTTGCGACGCGGGCGCTGGGCCGATCCCCATGATGCGCGGCGCAACGCCCGCCGTGGCCCCGCCCAAAACCCGCGCAATCGGCGTCAGCCCATATTTCCGCACCGCCGCGGCACTGGCCAGAATCAGCGCCGCCGCCCCGTCATTCACCCCGCTGGCATTGCCCGCCGTCACCGAACCGCCCTTGCGGAACGGCGTGCCCAGTTTCGCCAACGCCTCCATCGTCGTGGCGCGCGGATGCTCGTCTTGGTCCACCACCACTGCATCGCCCTTGCGCTGCGGAATGGACACGGGCGTAATCTCTGCCGCCAACCGGCCATTTCCCTGCGCCTCTGATGCCTTGGCCTGCGACCGCAGCGCGAAGGCATCCTGATCCACCCGGCTGATCGCAAAATCCTCGGCCACGTTTTCGCCCGTCTCCGGCATCGAATCGACGCCGTATAGCGCCTTCATCACCGGGTTCACGAACCGCCAGCCAATCGTGGTGTCATAGATCTCGGCGTTGCGCGAAAACGCCGTCTCGGCCTTGGGCATCACGAAGGGCGCGCGGCTCATGCTTTCCACACCACCCGCGATCATCAACTCGGCCTCGCCCGCCTTGATCTGGCGCGCCGCCGCCAGCACCGCATCCATCCCCGATCCGCACAGCCGGTTGATCGTGCTGCCCGTCACCGCAACCGGCAACCCCGCCAGCAGCACGGCCATGCGCGCCACGTTGCGATTGTCCTCGCCCGCCTGATTGGCGCAGCCAAAGATCACATCATCCACCGCCGCCCAGTCCACGCCCGCGTTGCGCGCCATCAGCGCCCGCAGCGGCACCGCCGCCAGATCATCGGCCCGCACCGAAGACAGCGATCCGCCAAAGCGGCCAATCGGCGTGCGGATATAGTCGCAGATAAAAACGTCCGTCATCTTACAGCTCCGGTCCAATCAGATCGGCCACAGGCCCATCGGTATAAAGCCGCGCTCCGTCACCGCCTGCAACCCTGCAAGCGACAGACCCGGCAAATTCTTTTTAAGCATAAAACATTTTTCGACGATGTCGATGACCGTCACACCGGCACAAATCCGCGCTGCACGCCCGGCAGGCCGAACGACGCAAAGCGCCTGTCTGACATGTCCAACTTTTCCGCCCCCCAAGGCGGTTGCCACTTGCGCGTGTTTGCCCTGTCCCCATCTATATCCACACACGATTTCTTGATCGAGCGGACGATGACGCAGCTTTTTTCGCCCAACTATCTGCCCTTCACGTTTGCGCTGGGCCTGATGATCGGCCTTCTGGTTCTGGAACTGGTCGCGCTGCTGCTGGGCCTGTCCCTGCATGGCAGCGAGTCTGATCTGGACATCTCGCCCGAAATCCTTGCCCTGCAGGCCAGCTTTGACCTGCCTTCGGATGCAACCCCCGATGTGCCCGCCCTGCTGGACGCCAGCGATGCGCTGCATGGGGCCGAACTCAATGCCGCCACCCCCGATACCCCAACGGGTCTGCTGGAAATCCTTGGCCTGCGCGGCGTGCCGCTGATGATCTGGCTTGCCGCCCTGTTGTTCAGCTTTGGCGTCAGCGGCTATGTGGTGCAGGGCATCGCCAGTGCGATCACCGGGGCCTCCCTTGCCGCCCTCATCGCCGCCCCCTTGGCCGCCGCCGTCGCGCTGGTCTTCACCCGCAGCTTTGCGCGCATCTTCGCCCGCCTCGTGCCGCGCATGGAAACCACCGCCACATCTGCCCAGTTCATGGGCGGGTTGCGCGGCACCGTGACCCAGGGCACCGCCCGCGCCGGGTCTGCCGCCGAGGTGCGCCTGCGCGACCGTCACGGCAACCTGCACTTCATGCGCTGCGAACCCTTCCACGACGCCGACATCATCCCCGAAGGGGCAGAGGTCATCACCGTCCGGGAAAAGCTGGGGCCCTCGCAATGGGGCCTGCGCATACTTGCCATCGCGTGATCATATCAGTTCAGAAAGGCCAACCTCATGGTTCCCACCACCCTTCTCATCACCATCGCGGCGATCCTCGCCTTTGTGCTGCTTATCGGCCTGATCCTTGGCCGCCTTTACCGCCGCGCCACCCGTGAGGTCAGTCTGGTGAAAACCGGGGCAGGCGGCAAACGTGTCATCATGGATGGCGGTGCCATCGTCATCCCGCTGCTGCATGAAATCAGCCTGGTGAACATGAAAACCCTGCGGCTGGAAGTGAAGCGTGCCGCCGAAGGCGCGCTGATCACCAAAGACCGTATGCGTGTTGATGTCGGCGCCGAATTCTACGTCTCGGTTCAGGCCACCGAAGACGGCATTTCCCGCGCAGCCCAAACCCTTGGCACCCGCACCTTCGATGTGAACCAGTTGCGCGAAATGATCGAAGGCAAACTGATTGACGGCCTGCGCGCCGTCGCCGCCCGCATGAGCATGGACGAATTGCACGAAAACCGCACCGCCTTCGTGCAAGAGGTGCAGAATGCTGTGTCGAACGACCTGCTGAAAAACGGCCTTGAACTGGAAAGCGTCTCGCTTACCGCGCTTGACCAGACCCCGTTCGAGGCGCTTGACGAAAACAACGCCTTCAACGCGGTCGGGATGCGCAAACTGGCCGAGGTCATTGCCAAATCGAAAAAGGAACGCGCCGAGATTGACGCCGAGGCAGAGGTTTCCGTCGCCCGCTCTGCGATGGAGGCGGAAAAGATCAAACTGCAGATCGCCCGCGATCAGGAAGGCGCCCGGCTGGAACGCGCGCAGGAACTTGATCTGATGAAGGCCGCGCAGGAATCGCTCTTGGCCCGCGCCCGCGAACAGGCGGAATCCGAAAAGGAACGCGCCCGCATTCAGCGCGAACAGGAAATCAAGGCTGCTGAAATCGGCCGCGCCCGCGCGATTGAAGAGGCGCAGATCACCAAGGAACGCGAAATCGAGGTCGCCAACCAGGATCGCCAGATTGTGATCGCCGAAAAATCCGAGGCTGAAAGCCGCGCCCGCGCCTCTGCCGATACCGCCCGGGCCGAGGCGACGAAGGCCTCTGAAGCCATCGAAACCGTCCGCGCCGTCGCCGTGGCAGACCGCGCCAAGGAAATCGCCATGATCGCCGCCCGGCTAGAGGCGGAACGCGACGGCACCAAGATCCGCCTCGCCGCCGAGGCCGAACGCCTTGCCGCCGCCGACCGTGCCGCCGCCGTCCGCGAAGAGGCGCAGGCCGAGGCGGACGCGCTGTCCATCCGGGCCGAGGCCAAACTGAAAGACCTTCTTGCCGAGGCAGAGGGCCGTCAGGCGCTGGCCAATTCCGAAAACACCCTGTCCGCCGAAATTGTCGCCATGCGCGTGGCCTTGGCCAAGATCGAGGCGATGCCCCGCATTGTTGCCGAAATGGTCAAACCCGCCGAAAAGATCGACTCGATCCGCATCAATCAGATCAGCGGCATGGGGCAGGGCGCAGGTGGTGCCGAGGGCGGCAAGGCCCCGGTCAATCAGGCCTTCGACGCCATGCTGGGCGCAGCCCTGCAACTGCCGGTGATGAAAAAGCTGGGCGATGAACTGGGCATGAACTTTGACGATGGTCTGGCTGGCCTGCTCAGCGACCCCGCGCCAAAGCCCGCAGACCCCAAGGTCTGACACGACAACGCGCTGCCAGACGCCTGATCAGCGCCCGACAGCGATCCCGCCTTCCAAAACCGCGACCTGCCCCCTTGGCCTTGCCCCGGCTTCCCACTAGCCTGCGCGAAAAAGGGGGCCGCCATGACCGAACACGTTTCCACCCATCAGGCCGAAGAGGACGCGCGCAATGCGGCGATCCTGATCTACGTCAACGGCCGCATCGTGCCCAAGGCCGAGGCGATGGTCTCGGTTTACGATTCGGGCTTCATGCTGGGCGATGGCGTCTGGGAAGGCATCCGGCTTTACAACGGCAAGTGGTCGTTCATCGACGAACATATCGACCGCCTGTTCGAGGCGGCAAAGGCCATCGACCTTGATATCGGCATGACCAAACAGGCTGTGATTTCGGCGGTATTAGAGACACAATCCGCCAACGGCATGACCAACGACGCCCACGCCCGCCTGATGGTCACGCGCGGTGTGAAAACCCGCCCCTTCCAGCACCCGAAACTGTCGCAGCAGGGCCCGACCGTGGTGATCATCATGGAACACAGCCGCCAGAAACTGCCGCGCCCGATCCGCCTTGCCACCGTGCCGCACCTGCGCGGCCTGCCGATGACGCAAGACCCGAAACTCAACAGCCACTCCAAACTCAACTGCATCCTCGCCTGCATCGCCGCCGAAAAGGCTGGCGCGGACGAGGCGCTGATGCTGGATGTCCACGGCTTTGTGAACACCACCAACGCCTGCAATTTCTTCATCGTCCGCAAGGGGCAGGTGTGGACCTCGACCGGCGACTACTGCATGAACGGCATCACCCGCCAAAAGGTGATCGACCTTTGCCGCGCCAATAACATCCCGGTGTTCGAACGCAATTTCAGCCTTGTAGAGACGTATTCGGCGGATGAGGCCTTCCTGACCGGCACCTTCGGCGCGCAAACCCCGGTGGGAACAATCGACGGCCGCATCATCGGCACCGGGCAGATCGGCCCGATGACCGAACAAATCCGTGGCCTTTACAAAACCTTGGTGGGCGCATGAAAATCGCAATGTGGTCCGGGCCGCGGAATCTGTCCACGGCAATGATGTATGCCTTCGCCGCGCGCGGCGATTGCGCCGTGGTCGATGAGCCGTTCTACGGCGCCTATCTGTCCGCAACCGGCATCGACCACCCGATGCGGGCCGAGGTGATTGCCTCGCAAAACCCCGATCCGGCGCAAGTCGCCGCGGCCTGCACAGGCCCTGTTCCGCAGGCGCAGAGCCACTTTTACCAAAAACACATGACCCTGCACATGATCCCCGCCTTCCCGCGCGGTTTCATGCGCGACCTGACCAATGTGTTCCTGATCCGCCACCCCGCGAGGGTTGTCGCAAGCTATGCCAAGAAACGCGAAGGCCCGACCCTGGCCGACATCGGCTTTGTCCAGCAGGCCGAACTGTTTGATGAGGTCGCAAACACCCTTGGCCACGCCCCCCTGGTCATCGATTCCGCCGACATCCGCGCCAACCCCGCGCAGGCGCTGTCCGGCCTGTGTGCGGCGCTGGGCATCCCCTACACCGACCGCATGTTGCACTGGCCCGCGGGCCCCAAACCCTATGACGGCGTCTGGGCGCCGCATTGGTACAACGCCGTGCACAAATCCACCGGCTTCGAAGACCCCGAAGGCGCCTTGCCCGACCTGCCCGCCGACTATGCCGCCCTCGTCGATCAGGCCCTGCCGCATTACGAAAGGCTCGCCGCCTTCAAACTTTGAAAGCCCCTTGCCGCAACCCGTCACAGTCGCCACACTCCCCTGAAAACCGGGGGGGAAGGCATGCCTGACACGTCACACCAGCGCGCGGCGCGGATTTACCGGCGGGCGGATCAGGCCGATCTCGCCGAACTTACGGCTCTGACACGGCGGAAAACCGATCTCGCCGACTATCCGCTTGCGGCGGCGGTGGAAAAGAACGTTCTGATCTACGACTGCGCCGCCTTGCGCCCAACGCTCGCCAACCCCGGCCAACGCCGACTGCTGATGGCCGAATGGGTCGATGCGATGATGACCGGCCCCGGCGTGGTGGTGCTGAAAGGCGCCGAACCCGATCACGCCATGATCGACCGCGCCTCGGACCTCTTCCGCGCCATGATCGCCGAACAGAACCGCAGCGGATCAGGCGGTGGCGACCATTTCGCCAAGCCCGGCGCGAATGACCGCATCTGGAACAGCCTGGAAAAGCACTGCCTCGCCGATCCCGAAAACTTCGCCCGCTACTACGCCAACCCCTTCCTTGCCGCGATTTCCGAGGCATGGCTTGGCCCGGCCTATCAGATGACCGCACAACTGAACGTGGTGAACCCCGGCGGCGCCGCGCAATCGCCGCACCGCGACTATCACCTAGGCTTTCAATCCGCCGCCGAAATTGCCCGCTATCCCCTGCATGTGCAGCTCTTGTCGCCCACGCTCACCCTGCAGGGCGCCATCGCCCATGTTGACGCCCCGATGGCGACCGGCCCGACACAGCTTTTGCCGTTCAGCCAGATCTGGCCCGAAGGCTACCTCGCCATGGGCCGCGACGACGTGCGCGCGCATTTCGCCGCGCATCATGTGCAACTGCCGCTGGCAAAGGGCGATATGCTGTTCTTTTCCCCCGCGCTTCTGCACGCCGCAGGCTCGAACCAGACCGCTGACGTGCGCCGCATGGTCAACCTGTTTCAAGTCTCCTCCGCCTATGGCCGCGCCATGGAAACGGTGGACCGCACCCGCATGGTCAAGGCGCTGTACCCCGCCCTGCAAGCCGCCCGCAAATCCGGCAGCCTGACGCCCGACCAGATCGCCTGCGCCCTTGCCGCCAGTGCCGAGGCCTACGCCTTCCCCACCAATCTGGATCGCGATCCCCCCTTGGGCGGCATGGCCCCCAAATCCCAGGCCCGCCTTGTCGCCGAGGCGCTAGAGGCCGACTGGCCACCCAAAACATTGTTTGCGGCCCTTGATGAACAGGCAGCCAAACGCCTGTCTTAGCCGATCAACTTCGCCAAACTCATCGCCACCATCGGATTGCCCGAAAGCTTCAGTTTTCCGGTGGCCAGCGCCGTCATCGGGTTCAGTTTGCCCTTCAGCAGCTTGACCAGATTCTCCTCGCTCAGCGCCAGCGTGCAATCGGTCGCGCGGTCTTCGGTGCTGGCGGTGCCATCGGCCAGAACGATCAGCCCCGCCTGCCCGCAATCAAACTTCAAAGACCCCGAAAACGCCTTCGTTTCCAGAACCTTGCGGATATCTGCTGCGATCTGTTCCAGTGCCATTGTGCCCCTCACGATGTGTTGGCCGGACCCTAAGGCAGCCAAAACCAAGATCAATCAGAGCGTTACGTCACATATGCAAAACGCCGCCGAGGCTGCCCCCGGCGGCGTCAAATCTGCCCGAAAACCGGGCTTAGCCCTTGTCGGCCACCCGCGCATTGCGCGAGGCGATCAGGCGCAGGCGCAGCGCGTTCAGGCGGATGAAGCCTTCGGCGTCCTTCTGATCATAGGCGCCTGCATCCTCTTCAAAGGTCACATGCTTTTCGGAATACAGGCTCTCATTCGACCAGCGCGCCACGGTGCGGGCCGACCCCTTGTACAGCTTCACCCGGACCGTGCCCGAAACATGCTCCTGGCTCTTGTCGATCAGAGCCTGCAGCATTTCGCGTTCCGGGCTGAACCAGAAACCGTTGTAGATCAGCTCGGCATAGCGCGGCATGATGCTGTCTTTCAGATGCCCGGCACCCGCATCCAGCGTGATCTGCTCAATCCCGCGGTGCGCCTCCAGCAGGATCGTGCCGCCGGGGGTTTCATACAGACCCCGCGATTTCATCCCGACAAAGCGGTTTTCCACCAGATCCAGCAGCCCTACGCCATGCTTGCCGCCAATCTCGTTCAGCCGGGTCAAAATCGTCGCCGGGCTCATCGCCTCGCCGTTGATCGACACCGCATCGCCGCGCTCGAACCCGATCTCGACATATTCCGCCACGTCCGGCGCCTTTTCCACCGGCGTCACGCGCTGATACACGAACTCCGGCGCTTCTTCGGCCGGATTCTCCAGCACCTTGCCCTCGGAACTGGTGTGCAGCAGGTTCGCATCCACCGAGAAC
>CAMFLG010000102.1 GCA_945957495.1 uncultured Pseudorhodobacter sp.
GTGTTTGACCGCGACGCGCCAGAAGCCGCCGATGCCGAGGGTTTTGCGCTGTTTTCTCAAATGCTTGCCGGTCTTGGTTTGCGCTCGGTGACGGGGGATATCGGCATCCTGATGGCCGCCGTGCGTGGCCTTGACACCACCGCCCGCCGTAAGGCGGCGCTCTTGCGCCACATCTGGCGGCCAAAGCGGTTCCGCGCGCTGCTGGATCGTTTTGCCGGTCGCGCACCGATGCCCCAGGCGCGGGCGCAGCTGTTGGAAAAGCTGGCGGCAGGCACGCCAGAGGCGCTGATCGCTGCGGCAGGCACATTCATCGGCCTGCGCGCGCCCGAAGATATCGCCGCCCGCGCCCGCGCCCTGATCGAGGATGCCGAGGCCAAACCGATTGCGGCACCTGAGGCCGCGCTGCTCTATGACCTTCTGTCGCTGCAAGCCCCGGCGCAGGCGGCGCTGTCGCACCTGCGCGGCATCACCCCGCTGCTGCCCGCGATTTCCCCGGCTGTGGATCGCTTTGCGCAACGACTGGACGCGCTGACCGCGCGCGGAATCGCGGTGGAAACCTTGCCGTTCGAGGCCAGCCTTGGCCGCACCTCGATGGAATATTACGACGGTTTCGTGTTTTCCTTCCACGCCACGGGTGACATGCCCGCTGTGGCCTCGGGTGGGCGCTATGATGCGCTGACGGCGGTGCTGGGGCAGGGGCGGTCCATCCCGGCGGTGGGGGGCATCATCCGGCCGCATCTGGTGG
Source organism: uncultured Pseudorhodobacter sp. (assembly GCA_945957495.1). Taxonomy (GTDB): domain Bacteria; phylum Pseudomonadota; class Alphaproteobacteria; order Rhodobacterales; family Rhodobacteraceae; genus Cypionkella. The sequence continues at coordinate 746 of CAMFLG010000102.1, forward strand.
CCGAACTTCGGGGTGCGGCCTGATGCTGAAAATCGGTGTGCCCTCCAAGGGTCGTTTGATGGAGAAAACCTTCGACTGGTTCGGCGCGCGCGGCGTGACCATGCGCCAAACCGGGGCCGAACGGGAATATTCCGGCGCCGTGGATGGCGTGGAAGGCGTTGAACTGGTTATGCTTTCCGCCGGGGAAATCCCGCGCGAACTGTCGGCGGGCCGCATTCATCTGGGCGTCACCGGATCGGATCTGGTGCGCGACAAGCTGGCGGATTGGCAAATGCAGGTCGCCGAACTGGCGCCCCTGGGTTTTGGCCATGCCGATCTGATCATCGCCGTGCCGTCGGTGTGGATCGACGTAGACACGCTGGACGATCTGGATGCGGCGGCGGCGGCGTTCCGGGCGACGCATGGCTTCCGCCTGCGCATCGCCACGAAATATCACCGTCTGGTGCGCGACTTCCTGACCGAGAATGGCGTGGCAGACTACCAGTTGGTCGATAGCCAGGGCGCCACCGAAGGCACGGTCAAGAACCTGACGGCAGAGGCGGTGGCCGACATCACCTCATCCGGTGAAACCCTGCGCGCCAACCACCTGAAGATCCTGTCCGATGGGCTGATCCACCAAAGCCAGGCCACCCTGTTTGCCAGCCGCGCCGCGGACTGGGGGCAGGCGCGCACGGCGATGACGACGCTTGCGGCGCAACTGGGCATCGCTTCCCCCGCGCTCTGAGGCTTGACCTTCGCCGGTGTTGCAGTCACCTTGGGCATTCCAAAGAGGTGCCCCATGGCGATCCGCCACCTTTTGCCCCTGCTGATGCTGGCCCATCCCGCCGTCGCAGAAACCACCGCCTCGGGCGATGCGCTGCGCAGCGCTTTGGTGGGCAACTCTGTGCAGGGCAGCATGATGGCCTCGGGGGGCTATGCCGAGTATTACGCGCCCGATGGCACCATCCATGGCGCTGACTATTCAGGGAAATGGTCGATTCAGGCCGACAAGATGTGCTTTGCCTATGGCGAAGATCCCGCCAATTGCTGGGCCGCCGTAATCAGTGGCAGTCACATCACCTGGGTGGGGGCGGGCGGCGAAGAAGGCTCTGGCACCATCAGCAAGGGCAATGCCGGCGGCTGGTGATCAGGCGCGTTTGCGACTGACCATGGCCACGCCAAGCCCCGCCAAGGCCATGCCAACCCAGCCTAGGGGCGGCATCGCCTCGCCCAGAATCGGCCAGGCGAACAGGGCCGATAGCGCCGGAACAAGGTAGAACAGGGCAGAAACCCGCGAAACCTCGCCCGCGCGGATCATGGCCAGCAGCAAGCTCATCGCAAGGATGGAATTGGCGATCACCAGATAGGCCAGCACGATCAGAAACTGCTTGTCCCAGGCCACGGCCATCCCCTCACTGGCCCAGGCCGCAGGCAGGGTAAACGCCGCCCCCACCCCATACTGGATCAGGTTCGATGTGACGGGATGATGACTGACACCGAATTTCTTTTCGTAAAGCGTGCCCGCCGTGATGCCGAACAGGGCCAGAACCGTCAGCGCCAATCCGAACGGATTTTCGGTCTGGATGCCGGATCGTGCAAAGATCACTGTCGCAGCCCCGGCAAGCCCAAGCGCAAGCCCGGCCCAGGCCTTGCGGCTGACGACCTCGCCCACAAAACGCGGCGCGGCAAGCGCCACAAGGATTGGCTGCAGGCAAACGATGATCGCCACGCCCCCGGCAGAGACGCCGGATTTGAACGCAACATAGCACAGGCCGAAATAGACCACCTGAATCAGAAACCCCACAATGGCGATATCGGCCCAGGCGCGCAGGGTTTTCGGCATCGGTGGCCGCAGAATCAAGGCCACCGGAATCAGCAACACCAAAACGCAAGCATAGCGCAGCGCCAACAGCGTCAGCGGCTCGGCATGCTGCAGCCCAAGCTTGGCAATGCCAAAGCCCGCAGACCACAGCACAAGAAAAATCACCGGGGCGGCAGCAAGCCAGAGCGGGCGCTTTGTCATGCCGCTGTTCTGCCGGGTATTTCAGGCAAAGGGAAGCGGCCTTGACCAGCAAGAGGGGGTTTCACACCCCCGCCGCATGGGCTGCGCCCCTGCGGCCCCCCGTGGAGTATTTTCACCAATGTGAAAGAATTTTAGACGAATTTTAGCGGCTGGCGCTAGCGCAGCCCAATCTCGGCCAAGGCGCGGGCCAGTTCTGGCGGCAGCGCATCATCGGCCGCACGGCCCTTGGGCAGATCGCGCGGCGATTCCGATGCCGCCAGATAGCGCCAGCCCTGAAACGCGCGGCGCGCTGCGGCCTCTGTGCGGATCACCTCGGCTTCCAGGATCAGCGCACAGCGCGCAATGCCATCGGCACCGCGCCGTTCGGCAAGGCCAAGGATGCGCTGCCGGGCCAGAATTGCGCCTTTGATCACCCAATACAGCGAGCCGCCGTCCAGCAGTTCGGCTTCGCGCTTGGGCCACATCCGGGTGACATGTTCGGTGGTGCCGGGTGCCCAGACATGTGCATGCGCCCGGTGCCAGTCGGTCAGATCCTCGACCGATTCCGCGCCAACGCACAGCTTGATGATGTTCAGACCGCCCACGATTCCCCCGATGTTAAGGGATGCAGAATAGACCTAAATCTGGTAGGCTCAAGCCTTGCCCGTGCTGATGCTTGCGGGTAATAAGATCACTTTCCATCCCGGCCCGGACTCTTGTTCCGGCGATCTCAATCACCGCTCTCACCAGAAGGAATGCCTCATGTCGCGCTTTGCCGCCCCTATTGCCGAGCAAATCTGGGACATGAAGTATCGCCTGAAGGCTGCGGATGGCACGGCGATCGACGGCTCGGTCGAGGATACCTGGCGGCGAATCGCGCGCGCGCTGGCCGAGGTGGAAAAAGACCCGGCGCTGTGGGAAGAGCGGTTCTATCACGCGCTGGAAGGGTTCAAATACCTGCCCGCAGGCCGGATCATCGCAGGTGCTGGCACCGGGCGTACGGTGACGCTGTTCAACTGCTTTGTCATGGGCACAATCCCCGACGATATGGGCGGCATTTTCGACGGGCTGAAAGAGGCCGCGCTGACCATGCAGCAGGGCGGCGGCATCGGCTATGATTTCTCGACCATCCGCCCGCGCGGCGCCGAGGTGAAGGGCGTGGCGGCGGATGCCTCTGGCCCCCTGTCCTTCATGGATGTGTGGGATGCGATGTGCCGCACCATCATGTCGGCAGGCAGCCGCCGTGGCGCGATGATGGCCACCATGCGCTGCGACCACCCAGATGTTGAAGCGTTTATTGAGGCCAAGAAAGACCCGGCGCGGCTGCGCATGTTCAACCTTTCCGTGCTGATCACCGATGCCTTCATGGCTGCGGTCAAGGCCGATGGCCCGTGGGAGTTGGTCTTTGCCGGCAAGGTATACAAAACCCTCGCCGCGCGCGATCTGTGGAACAAGATCATGCGCAACACCTATGATTTCGCCGAACCCGGCGTCATCTTCATCGACCGCATCAACGCCGCCAACAACCTGGGCTATGTGGAAACCATCGCCGCCACCAACCCCTGTGGCGAACAGCCCCTGCCGCCCTACGGCGCCTGCCTGCTGGGTTCGATCAACATGCCAACGCTGGTGACGGGCGCCTTCACCAAAGGTGCCAAACTCGATCTGGCCAAGCTCGATGATCTGGTGCGCCTTGCCGTGCGGATGATGGACAACGTCGTTGATGCCAGCCGCTTCCCGCTGCCCGAACAGGCGGCAGAGGCGCAGGCGAAACGCCGGATCGGGCTGGGCGTGACCGGGCTTGCCGATGCCCTGCTGATGCTGGGTCTGCGCTATGGCTCACCCGAGGCGGCAAAGCAAACCGAAGACTGGATGCATGCGATTGCCCGCGCCTCCTACCTTGCCTCGGTTGACCTCGCGAAAGAAAAGGGCGCCTTCCCGCTGTTTGATGCCGAGGCCTACCTCGCCTCGGGCAACATGCTGCAGATGGACGCCGACGTGCGCGATGCCATCCGCAGCCACGGCATCCGCAACGCGCTGCTGACCTCGATCGCCCCCACCGGCACCATCAGCCTTTATGCAGGCAACGTATCCTCGGGAATCGAGCCGGTCTTTGCCTATGCCTACACCCGCAAGGTGCTGCAAAAAGACGGCTCGCGCACCGAGGAAGAGGTCGTCGATTACGCCGTCCGCCTCTGGCGCGAAACCCATGGCGACGCGCCCTTGCCCGACTATTTCGTCAACGCGCAAACCTTGCCGCCCTTGGACCATGTCCGTATGCAGGCCGCAGCCCAGAAATGGATCGACAGTTCCATTTCCAAGACTATCAACTGCCCGGAAGATATCAGCTTTGAGGCGTTCAAAGAGGTCTATATGGCCGCCTGGGATCAGGGCTGCAAAGGTTGCACCACCTACCGCCCCAATGATGTGACCGGATCGGTGCTGACCGTTTCGGAATCCAGCGACAAGATCCCGGCAGAGGCGCCGCAAACCGCCCATGCCGGTGAGGTCGTCTATCTGTCCGAACCGCTGGACCGCCCCGCCGCACTCGAAGGGCAGACCTACAAGGTGAAATGGCCGGGCAGCGAACACGCGCTCTATATCACCATCAACGACATCATCATCGCCGGCCACCGCCGCCCGTTCGAAGTCTTCATCAACTCGAAAAACATGGAGCATTTTGCCTGGACCGTAGCCCTGACCCGGATGATTTCGGCGGTGTTCCGGCGCGGCGGCGATATCTCTTTCGTGGTTGAAGAACTGAAAGCCGTGTTCGACCCACGCGGCGGCGCCTGGATGGAAGGCCGCTATATCCCGTCCATCCTCGCCGCCATCGGCGGGGTGATCGAACGGCATCTGGTGTCGATCGGCTTTATCGAAGGCGAGGGGATGGGCCTGAAAACCGACCCCAAGGCCGAGGTGATCGTGGTGGGCGAACGCCCCAAGGGCAAAGCCTGCCCCGCCTGCGGCAGCTACGACCTGCGCATGGTCGAAGGCTGCATGACCTGCGGGTCATGCGGCCATTCGAAGTGCGGGTGAGGGGGAGAGACGGCAACTGGTATCGTGACGCATAAGCCACCCCTCACTGATGATGCGACAGAGCATCTGAGAGCAGAAGGAGTGCAACCGTAGACAGACGGACGTACCGGAATTTTATGTGAGCGGATACTCAAGTTCATGCAACTGGGAGTTCTTGATAACAATGGGAAACAAAGCAAGAAGAAATAGTGATTTCATATGTTCTATGCTGCTTCAGTCAATCCGATTTGATCCTATATCCAAAGACGACTCCCTTGTTTCAGGTATTCACCAAACTGGCTTCGGTCTTGGTGGTATAGGATACAGCTATTGGAGATCTGAGGCTAGTTTGGCGCTTCATCGAAACCTTCCTGCCATTCGCAGAGCTTCATTAAAGGATATATCTCTGAGCGAAGCTCGAGAATTGATAGACAAGTTCTGTAGTGTTTTTATCAACCCGCTGATTGCAGGAAAATTTCACTGGCAGGTCGGAATCGGAAGCCTTGATGACCACCTTACAACCGAGCAGCGGAGTAGCCTGAAGGAAGAATTCTTTTCTTACTTGGCTGAGTTCACTAGGGAAAAGTGGCACTGGGTGCCGCTGAACTCAATCGCTGGGATCAATTATGCTGGCAAAGGCCTAATTATTGCAGATATTCCTGAAGCGCCACCTATCTCTCACCAAGAGATGACTGCTTTCTTAAAAAAACCGTTGTTGGCGAACGCAAAGAAATATGCGGGGCTAAAGGCAAGAAATGTTGAACAGGCGAAGGAGAAACTAGGTGTACTTTTGGGTGCATTATTCCTTTGCATGCACTCGGGAACTCATTATTTACACACGATGGGAAAGCCTTGCAGCGGAGTACTCTTCTTTGAGCGGGCAATGACCTTTTATAGTTCGCGTGCTCATTTGCCCTATCTATCCGATGAAATTGAAATCGGGGAGGCGGATATTCCATTACTTCTTAGAGTTGAAAAACTGTTAGAAGGAAGTGATTCAGAGAGAAAGCTAGTTCGATCTCTGCGATGGTTGAACGCTTCATGGTTTTCAAGTGGCGCTGAGAGATTCTCTCTTATTTGTCAGGCAATTGATGCGCTAACGCCTTCTAGGCTAAGCTCAATGAGGGGAAAGTGTGATTGGATACATGAACAACTAAGTGGGGCAGTTGCTCCGGAACCAATTGAGCTGCTATTCAAGAAGATCCGAAGCGATGTGGCCCATGGGGATGCTCCATCTCTTATTGAAAGCCATAGCTATTTAGAGTTTCTTTCGAGATATGGAGTGGATCCAGAGTTAGCAGCTGTTGAAATTGTAAGAAAAGTTTTGGTAGATAATTTCCTACAGTGCGTCTCTATTAGACCAAGTCCGATCTTATCCTATCCTAAATTCGTTGAAGATCAGAAGAAGCTTTTCGCAAGATATGGCTTGGACTTCGCGGTCCCGAGTGGATTTTCCTTTGCAGAGTTATCAGCATGATGGAGCCTCGGCAGTTGCGCCGTGCCGGCTGTGTAGCCACAGTAACGCCTCCTGCCACCACCTATTCCCACTAACCCCCAAACCTTAACAAATCCCTAATTTCACCACCCCAACCCATTGAAACCTCACAACAAAAAAATGTCCCGGGCCGGGACATTCTCTTGCGACCCCCTCACCCCCAAGGCAGCGAGAAGGTCTTGACGTTGGTGAAGCTTTTCATCGCCTCGATCACGCCTTCCTTATACCCGTTGCCGGAATCCTTGATGCCGCCGAAGGGGGACATTTCGATGCGATAGCCCGGCACCTCCCAGATGTTCACCGTGCCCACCACCAGCCCGCGGATATAGGCCTGCATGCGGCGGAAATCGTTGGTGCAGACCCCCGACGACAGCCCGAACGCGGTCGAATTCGAAATCGCCATCGTCTGCACATCATCATCGGGAACCCGCACGATCGGGATGATCGGGCCGAAGGTTTCTTCCATCACCAACTCGCTTTCATGCGGCACATGATCCACCACAATCGGCGGCAGCAGCGCCCCCTTGCGGCCGGGATCGTACAGCACCTTCGCCCCCGCAGCCTCGGCCATGTAAACCCGCTTTTCGAACAGCTCCGCCGCGCGGGCGGAAACCACGGTGCCCAATTCGGTGGCCGGGTCCATCGGATCGCCGAACCGCAGCTTCTTCGCCCGCTCCAACACCAGCGGCACGAACCGATCAGCCACGCGTTCCTGCACCAGTATCCGTTTGACGGCGGTGCAACGCTGCCCCGAATTCTTGGTGGCCCCCGCCACCGCCAGATCCGCCGCCTTCGCCAGATCGGCGTCGGACAGATCGTTGCAGATGATCAGCGGGTCATTGCCGCCCAGTTCCAGCACCTGCCGCTTATACACCGCCTTCGCCGCGATCATCTTGCCCACCGGCACGCCGCCGGTGAAGGTGATCAGATCAAAGTTGGGATTGGTGATCATCTCATCGCCGATATCGCCCGGCCAGCCGGTGATCACTGACAGCATCTGCGGCGGCAACCCCGCCTCATACAGCGCATCCGCCAGCCAGATCGCGGTGAGGGGGGTCAGTTCCGTCGGTTTCAACACCACGCAGTTGTTGGTGGCGATGGCGGGCGCGATCTTGTGGCTGACCATGTTCAGCGGATGGTTGAACGGGGTGATCGCCGAAATCGCCCGCAGGGGTTCGCGGGTGGTGAAGATCTTGCGCGCCTTGCCGTGCGGGGTCAGGTCGCAGGAAAAGATCTCGCCATCATCGTGAATGCACATCTGCCCGGCAAGGGTGTAAACGTCATGGGCGCGGCCACATTCATACAGGCTGTCGGCCAGCGAGATGCCCAGTTCCGCCGTGATGATCGGCGCCAGTTCGGCTTTGCGGTCGTTGATAATCTTGGCCACGTTCAGCAGGATCTTCTGCCGCTCATAGCGGGTCAGGGTGGGTTGATAGTTGGCCGCGATCTCGAACGCCTCGCGGACATGTTCGGCGGTGCCCGCGGGAACCGAACCGATCACCTCGCCAGTGAACGGGTATTCCACCGGCACGCGGTCTTTGGTGTCAACCTTGCGGCCAGCGATCCGCATGGCTTCGTGGCGCATCGGGATGGGAGAGGGCATCATGCGTTCCTTACAAAGCTGCGGCGGTAGTGGCGTAGAAGAAGGCGTCGAAATTGCGCAGCACCGGCTGGCTGGGCAGGTCGATGACGCGGTTGACGATGAACGGCACCTCTTGTTCGCTCAGCCCGCCATGGCTG
>CAMFLG010000103.1 GCA_945957495.1 uncultured Pseudorhodobacter sp.
GCACAGCCAGCGTCGTGGGAATGAGTTTCATCAGAGACATGAGGCTCTCCAGTCATTTCAGGCGAGGGCGACCCGGATGGCCTGCCCTTCGCCGCCCCGTCTAGGGCCGATAGGCTGCGATTTTGCGACAGTTTTGTAACAAGCTCATGACAGCCTAGACAATCCGGCAAGTTATCCACATTCCCCTGCACCTGCCGCGCAGGCAGCCGGGTTCAGGCCTTGTCCAGCGGGAACAAAACGCTGAACTGACTGCCCTTGCCGCGGGTGCTTTCGATGATCAGCCTGCCACGATGGCGGTTGACGATATGCTTGACGATGGCCAGCCCCAGCCCGGTGCCGCCCTTTTCCCGCGATCTGTGGCCATCGGCGCGGTAAAACCGTTCGGTCAGCCGCGGCAGATGCACCTCTTCGATGCCCTCCCCCTGATCGGCCACCGTCAGCCGCAGTTGCGGCCCGCGCGGCCCGGATTCCTGCGCCAGCGTGATCAGCAGTTCTGATCCGGGCGGGCTGCCATATTTGATGCCGTTCTCGATCAGATTGTTCAGCACCTGCACCATCTGATCATTGTCGGCGCGAATCATCTGCGGTTGATCCGCGCCCTGCAGCCGCAACGTGACCTTGCCCTGATCAGCCAAGGGCCGCAGCGAAGAGGCCGCCGCCCGGGTCAGCGCGGCCATATCCACCAGATCAGACGGCCGCACCCGTTCTTCCGCCTCAACCCGGCTTAGGTGCAGCAGGTCACGCACCAGCCGGTTCATCCGCTCTGCCTCGCTGGCCATGATGCCCAGGAACCGCTCGCGCGCGGAAACATCATTGCGCGCAGGCCCCCGCAGGGTTTCGATGAAGCCCAACAGCGATGTCAGCGGCGTGCGCAATTCATGGCTGACATTGGCCACGAAATCGCGCCGCATCCGGTCCATCTGTTCCAAGGCCGAACGGTCCTCAAAGGCGCAAAGCGCGCCCTTCCACAGCGGTGTCACCGTCACCTCAAAAACCGTGTCCTGACTGACCCCCGGCACCACAAAGCGCGCCCGCGCGCCTTGCTGCGCCTCCAGCGCCTGCCCGATCGCCTGCAACAGCTCTGGCTGGCGCAGCGTCAGGCCGTGGTGCCGCCCCAGCGTGGCCGTGCCCAACAGCGCCAGCGCCTTGTCATTCGCCGCGCTGATTCGTGCATCGGGGTCCACAAACAGCACGGGCAGCGGAATGCCCGCCAGCAAAGCGTTGATATCGGCCTGCATCGTCGCATCTGCCCCCTTCTGCATCTTGGCAACAGCCCTAGCCTTTCCGGGCCCTTCTGGCCAGTTCATCGTTGCGCCAAGTTGTACGGTTGCGCTAATTTGAATTGAGTTGGTGCCAGTAGTCTCGCGTTAAGAGAGAATCGCAGCCGTTGCCAAGGTTTGGCAACTTTTGGGCAGATCTTTGCGCAATGGACATGGCCTTTCCGCTTTCCCTGACCACCGCGCCACCGGCACAGCGCCTGCTTTATATCGGCGGCGGCGAGGTGCAGGAAATGGTCGGCGAGGTGCGGCAATTCTCGGTGGCGCTGACGCGGCTTTGTGCCGAAACCCTGCGTTCGATCAACCCGGATGTGGTGATCTTTCCGCTGATCCGGTCGGATCAGGATGCGGTCTGCGTGCTGGAAACCCTGCGGGCGCTGGGCTATCGCGGCGCCTGCCTGGTGTTAAGCCCGCCCTTGCCGAAGCCGCAGCCGGTTGAGGCAGAACTGCGCGCCGTGGGGCGCGGTATGCAGGTCAAGCTGGAAATGTGCGCCTGATTTCAGGCGCCCAATCTCAGGCGGTCGGGTTGTCGCGCTGGTAAATCCAGTCATGGTCGGGATCGTTCTGAAACCGCCAGGCCCGGCGCGGCCCGGCCATCACGTTCAGATAATACATCTCATAGCCATAGGGCGCGCCGCAGGGATGATGCCCCTTCGGCACCAGCACCACATCATGGCTTTTCACTGCCATGACCTCGTCCAGACTGCCATCCTCGGTATAAACCCGCTGCACGCCAAAGCCCTGCCCGGGGTTCAGCCGGTGGTAATAGCTTTCCTCCAGATAGGTCATGCGGGGATAGTCGTCTTCATCATGGCGATGGCTGGGGTAGGAAGACCAGTTCCCTGCCGGTGTGAACACTTCCGTCACCAGCAGACTGTCGGCCACATCCAGCGCCTCCATGGCGATGTTGTTGATGAACCGGGTGTTGGCCCCCGTGCCACGTTGGGTCAGCGTGATGCCCTCCGGCCCCAGCCGCGCCGCCTTGTGCCCACCCTTGCCCGGCGCAGAACACACGGCCAGCGTGCAGGCGGTGACGGCCACCGCATCCCAATCGCTGCCATTCGGTACATAAAGGCAATGCGGCGGCGTCTTTTCGAACACGTCCATCCGGTCGCCCAGCAAGCCCCAATCCTGCCCGGCGGCCTGAATGCGCGCATGCCCTTCGACCAGCACCAGAATAACCTCACGATCACCGGTCACTTCCGCCACGCGTTCCCCCGGCTGCAAGCGATAAAGCCCAAAGCCGACATAGCCCCAACCCGCGCTTTCGGGCGTGATGTCATGCACCTTGCCGCTTGTTCCGTTCGGTTTGCGCAAAAGATCAGCCATGCCCCGCCCCTTCATTTTCTGTCTTGAAATATCCTCGGGGGTCCGGGGGGCGAGCCCCCCGGTTCCGCCCTATCCGCGATCCAGTCCGGCCCGTTTGGCAAAACCCTTCAGGCTGCGCAAACCCAGGCTTTTATATTCAAAAGGATTGCGCACTGAGGGGTCTTGCTCCGCCTCGATCACCAGCCAGCCGGAATAGCCATGCGCCGCCGCAATCTCCAGCACGCCAAAGAAATCCACCGCGCCTTCTGCATCGCCCGGCACGGTAAAGGCCCCGCGCCGCACGCCTTCCAGGAACGACAGCCCCTGTTCGCGCACCTGCGCCGCAATGTCGGGGCGCACGTTCTTGGCGTGGATATGCCCCACCCGGCCCATATGCTTTTTCGCCACCCGCACCGGATCGCCGCCACCGTAATAGCAATGCCCGGTGTCCAGCAGCAGATGCGTGTGCGGGCCGGTTTCGGCCATCAGACGGTCAATCTCCCACTCTGCCTCGACAATGGTGCCCATGTGGTGATGATAGACCAGCTTCACCCCCTGCGCCGCCGCAAATTCCGCAAGCGCCTCAATGCCTTGGCCAAAGGCCTTCCAGTCGGCATCGGCCAGATGTGGGCGGTCGTTCACCGCCTTGCCATCATCGCCGTGAATGGCGTTAGAGGTTTCGCAAACGATGATCACCTTGCAGCCCATGCCTTTCAGCAGGTCCAGATAGGGCTGCATCGCGGCCTTTTCATCCTCGACCGAATTGACCAGAAGGTTGGTCGAATGCCAGCCAGAGATGTATTTCAGCCCGCGCGGCGCGAACAGCGCGTTCAGACCATCCACCGTCAGGGGCATTTTGTGCCCCTTTTCAATACCATCAAAGCCGATCTTCGCGGTCTCATCCAAGCATTGCTCCAGGCTGATATGCGCGCCCAGGCTGCGGTCATCGTCATTTGTCCAGGCAATCGGATTGGTGCCATAGTAGATCATGTCAGTTCTCAACCTTAGTCAGCAAGCCGCTGAAGTTTCACATTTTCTTCGTAATTTGCCCGGGCCGCGTTCACCTCGGCGCGGGTGCTGACCGCGGGGATACCCACATCCCACCACGCGCCACCGGCCTCGGTCGAGGGCCAGGGATCGGTGTCGATCACGATCACCACCGGGCGGGTTGCACCCTTGGCCTTGTGCAGTTCGGCTTCCAACTCGGCAATCGTGGCAACCTTCACCGCCACCGCCCCCATGCTGGCGGCATGGGCGGCAAAGTCGATGTGGCTGGGATTGACGTGATAGGATTGGTCCAAGAGGTTGTTGAACCCCGCCCCGCCGGTGCCCTTTTGCAGCCGGTTGATACAGCCGTAGCCACGGTTATCTGTGATCACCACGGTAAAGGGCACGCCCATCATCACCGCCGTGGCGAGTTCCGAATTGGCCATCATGTAGCTGCCATCGCCCACCATGCAGATCACATCAGCCGCAGGCCGCGCCATCTTGATGCCCATGGCACCGGCAATCTCATATCCCATGCAGGAAAAGCCGTATTCCATATGGTAGCCGCCCTGCGGCGCATCCCAGATCTTGTGCAGCTCGCCCGGCATGGTGCCCGCCGCGCCCATCACCAGCGTCGCCTTGCTGGCCGTGCGCTGCACTGCCCCGATCACTTGCATGTCCGAAGGCAGGGCATTGTCACTGGCCGGGGCCGCCTTGACCGCCACCGTGGCCGCCGCCCAATCCGCCTGCAACCCGGAAATCGCGGGCCATTTCCGGCCTTTCAGTTCTGTACCAAGCGCTTGCAGCGCGATCTTTGCATCTGACACCAAGTTCAGCGCGCCATGTTTATAGGCGTCATAGGCTGCGACGTTGATCGACAGGAGCCGCCGCGCCGGGTTCTTGAACAGCGCCCATGACCCGGTGGTGAAATCCTGAAACCGCGTGCCAAGACCGATCACCAGATCCGTCGCCTCGCATACCGCGTTGGCACTGGACGCCCCGGTGACGCCAACAGGGCCAAAGTTCAGCGGATGGTCGAAATCCAGGCTCGATTTACCCGCTTGGGTTTCCACCACCGGAATACCATGCGCCGATGCAAAAGCCGCCAGTTCCGCCTCGGCCCCGGAATAGATCACCCCGCCGCCCGCCACGATGACCGGCGCTTTCGCCGCCTTGATCGCCGCAATCGCATCGGCCAATTCACCCGCATCCGGCGCTGGTCGGCGGATTTTCCACACCTTCGGCGCGAAAAAGCTTTCGGGAAAATCATAGGCCTCGGCCTGCACATCCTGACAGAAGGCAAGGCACACCGGGCCGCAATCGGCCGGGTCCGTCATCACCCGGAACGCGCGCGGCAGCGCCGTCAGCAGGTGTTCGGGCCGCGCGATGCGGTCGAAATAGCGGCTGACCGGGCGGAAGCAATCGTTTACCGAAACCGTGCCGTCGTTGAAATCTTCCAACTGCTGCAACACCGGATCGGGCGCGCGGTTGGCAAAGACATCGCCGGGAATAATCAACAACGGCAAACGGTTGGCATAGGCCACCCCCGCCGCCGTCACCACGTTCAGCGCCCCCGGCCCGATCGAGGTTGTCACGGCCATCGCCTGCCGCCGCTTTTTCGCCTTGGCAAAGGCAATCGCGGTGTGGGCCATGGTCTGCTCATTATGCCCGCGCCAGGTGGGCAGGGTTTCACGCCCGGCATACAGCGCCTCACCGATGCCTGCCACGTTGCCATGGCCGAAAATCGCCCAGACGCCTTCGATGAAACGCTCGCCCTCTTCGGTCATCTGCACGGAAAGCCAACGCACCATGGCTTGCGCGGCGGTCAAACGGATCGTGGTCATGCTTTGGCTCCAATACGGGCACTGTCCCAGATGCCGCAGAGGCGGCGGAAATTGTCGGCCATGGTCGCCACGGCGGCGGCGTCATCCATCTTACCCGCAATCCAGTTCCGCGCCACATCGGCGTGAATGGTGCGGCCGACGGCAAAACCCTTCACCAGCGGAAACTCTGCCGCCAGTTGGAAAGAGGCGGCAAGTTCCGCCTCGGATTGCCCCAGCCCCAGAATGACAATCCCCTGCACATGGGGATCACGGGCGGCGATGGCGTCACAGGTCGCAGCCCAGGCGGCGCGACTTTGCATCGGCTCCAGCTTCCACCAATCGGGATAGATGCCGATATCATAGAACCGCTCGATCAGCCGCGCGGTGGTCGCATCATAGACCGGACCCACCTTGGATGGGATCACTTCCAGCAGCATTTCCAGACGGTTACGCCGACAGGCCGCGAACAGACGTGAAATCACCGCCTCTTGTTCGGCGCGCAATTCCACGGCGTCTTCGGGATGGCAAAAGCACAGAACCTTGACCACATTCTCCAACGCCCATTCCGACAGCCCGCCGAAATCCGGGCCGATTTCCGGCTCTAGCGTCAGGGGCCGCGACCCCGGCCATTCCACCGGACGCCCGATCCACAGCCCCTGACCCGAGGCGCGGTGCAGCGCCGCGCGGCCCAGCCGGTTGTCGCACAAGATGCCATAGCCATCGCGGCCCTGACTGACGGCCAAAGTGGCCTCCAGACACAACTCCTTGAACCGCCCGATGTTTTCCACCGTCGCGCCCGGAATTTCCTCCATCTGCGAGCGGTGATCAAAGGCAAAGGCGCGCACTTCGGCCCAATCCTTTCGGCGGTTGGTGGACCAGTGGATCTGCTCCAACGCCGCATCCTTGCGCAAGGCGGGGTTCTTCACGCCGCGCGCAAGGAAGAACTGCAACTCCTCCCAGGACGGATAGGCAGGCGTGCAGCCGTGGCGCGATACCGCGAAGGCGCCGCAGGCATTGGCATATTTCAACGCCACCGGCCAGCTTTCGCCATCCAGCCAACCCTTTGTCAGCCCCGACATAAAGCCGTCGCCCGCGCCCAGCACGTTGAACACCTCAATCGGAAAGCCCGGCCCGGTTTCGCCCGCATCCAGACTGTCGGGGATTTCTCCGGCAAAGGCCGAGGCCCCCTTGGCGCCGCGTTTGCACACCAGCGTGGCCTTGGACACCGCCCGCACCGCCCGCAGCGCCGCCAGCGTGTCGGTGGTGCCGCCCGCGATGTGGAACTCTTCCTCAGTCCCGACGATCAGGTCGAAATAATGCAGATGCGCCTGCAGTTTCGCGGTGACGGCAGCCGATGAAATGAACCGCTCTTCCCCCGCGCCATGCCCAGCGAGGCCCCACAGGTTCGGGCGATAGTCGATGTCCAGCGCGGTCTGCGCACCGTGTTTGCGCGCCAGTTGCAACGCCTTCAGCACTGCGGCTTCGGTATTGGCATGCGACAGATGCGTGCCGGTGGCGATCACCGCGCGCGATCTGGCGATGAAATCCTCGTCAATGTCATCCGCGCTCAGCGCCATATCTGCGCAGTTTTCGCGGTAAAAGATCAGTGGGAAACGATCCTCGTCACGGATGCCCAACAGCACCAGCGCCGTCAGACGTTCCTTGTCGGTGATCACGCCGGTCACATCGACGCCCTCGCGCGCCAATTCCTCACGGATGAACCGGCCCATATGCTCGTCCCCCACCCGGGTGATCAGCGCCGACTTCAGCCCCAGCCGCGCCATGCCCGCCGCCATGTTGGTGGGCGATCCGCCGATGTATTTCTGGAACGATCCCATGTCCTCCAGCCGCCCGCCCACCTGCGCGCCATAAAGATCAACCGAGGCCCGGCCAATGGTGATGACATCAAGTGTTTTCATGCGAAATCCCCAGTTGCGCGCCCGGCAGACTCACTGTCCGCATCGGTCGTGGAATATTTATTCCATTTTTTGCAAAAGCGAAACCCCTAATCTAAAGCCCCTCTTCGCGCGCCGAACCCACCGCCACCGCCAGCGCCAGTGCCATCGCAATCGTCGCCGAAAGCGACCGGAACGCGCCAAAATCCACCTCTGTCACCGTCAGCACCGCCGTGCCCAGCCTGCCCAGTGGCCCCGCCGCGCCATCGGTCATCGCCACCACCGCCAGCCCGCGATCCCGCGCGTCCTGTGCCAGCGCCAGCGTTTCTTCGGAATAGGGCGCGAAACTGATCGCCAGCACCGCATCGCCCTTGCGCAGGGCGTGGCGGTGATCCAGCTTGCCCACCCCGTCATGCAGCATCACCGGCACGGCCATCTTTTCAAATACATAGGCCAGATAGGACGCCACCGGAAACGCCCGGCGCAGCCCCACCACATGCACGGTATCGGCCCCAGCCAGTTGCGCCACCGCTGCCGCCAGCGCCGCCTCATCCACCGATTTCGCCAAGGATTCCAGCGACAATCGCCCCGCCTCGACAAATTCTGCCAACAGCGCGGGGGCCGTACCTGCCCCGGATTGTTTCAGGTTCTTCATCCGCGTGGCATAGTCCGGCCAGCCCGGCGCATAGGCATCGCGGAACAGCTTTTGCAGTTCGGAAAATCCGGTATAGCCCAAGATCTGACAAAACCGCATCACGGCAGAGGGCGGCACCTCTGCCCCGGCGGCCATATCCGCAACCGTGGAAACCGCGATCCGGTCCAGATTATCGGCAAAGTAATCCGCACATTGCCGCAGCCGCTTGGGCAAGCCATCGCTGATCTGCACCAGCCGCACGCGCAATTCGGCCACAGATGCGGGGGCGGTCGGGGGAAGGTCGGAGTTCACGGGGCTTGCCTTGCTTGGGTCAACACCCGCAATGCTAGCGGCACGGAACAAAAATTCCAACCGATTTCAACCGGCCCTGTTGGCCGCTCAAGTCTTTGGATAGCGCCGCGCCAGCGCCTGCGCCACCGGCGGGGTCACGAATTTCGAAATATCGCCACCCAGACGCGCGATTTCCTTAACCAGTTTCGACGCAATCGCCTGCCGCCGCGCATCCGCCATCAGAAACACGGTTTCAACCGAGGCGTCCATCGCCCGGTTCATCCCGACCATCTGGAATTCATATTCGAAATCCGCCACCGCCCGCAGCCCGCGGATGATGACAGAGGCGCCAACATCGCGCGCGCAGTCGATCAGCAGGTTTTCGAACGGATGCACCACAATCTCACCGCCGGTCTTGGCGATGATATCGGCGCATTCGGCGTTCACCATCGCCACCCGCTCTTCCAGCGAAAACGCCGGGCCCTTGTCGCGGTTGATCGCCACGCCAATCACCAGCCGATCCACCAACGCCATAGCGCGCTGGATAATATCCACATGCCCCAGGGTGATCGGATCAAAGGTGCCGGGATATAGGCCAATGCGCATCTGTTCGTCCTCCGGCGAATTTGCGACACGCAACAATATTGCGTGCCGCTTTGCAAGCGCATTCTTGCCGCAGCGCAGAAGGGTTAAAGCTGTCTCTTATACACATCTCCGAGCCCACGAGACGTAGAGGAATCTCG
>CAMFLG010000104.1 GCA_945957495.1 uncultured Pseudorhodobacter sp.
CAAGCCGGGAGACCTGCCCGCGCAAAGACTGTTCCTGCGGACGGGGTGTTTTCCGCAAACCAGCTGCCGTTATGCCCGACGCGTCGGGCGGCGCGTCTGGCCATTCCCCGTTGCGCCAACCGGGCCGAGGCGATGAGTGTAACGCTGCATGTCTGTACCACCTGCAAGGCTGGCGCGCTGTTGGAAGACGGCTGCCCGGTGATGGGCGCGCGGCTGTATGCGGCCCTGACGGCGGCAGGCGCCCCGGACGGTGTGCGCATCGTCGGGGTTGAATGCCTGTCCGCCTGCAATTCCGGCGCGGCGGTGGCGCTGTCTGCGCCTGGTCGCTGGTCTTACGTCTATGGTCGCCTTTCAGAGGCCGACGCCCCCGAAATTCTGGCAGGTGCTGCGGCCTATGCGGCCTCTGCCGATGGTATCGTGCCGTGGCGCAGTCGCCCGGTGATTTTCCGCAAGCAAAGCCTTGCGCGTATTCCCCCTTTGGAGAGATGACATGACCGATCTGGCAAAAATCCCCGTCACTGTGATCACCGGCTTTCTGGGGTCGGGCAAGACCACGCTGATCCGGCATTTGATGGCCAATCCGCAGGGCAAGCGGTTGGCAATCCTCGTGAACGAATTCGGCACGGTAGGGGTGGATGGCGACATTCTGAAATCCTGCGCCGATGCCAATTGCCCGGTGGAAAACATTGTCGAGCTCGCCAATGGCTGCATCTGCTGCACGGTGGCGGATGATTTCATCCCGACGATCGAGGCGCTGATGGCGATGCCGGTGCGCCCCGATCACATCCTGATCGAAACCTCTGGTCTTGCCTTGCCCAAGCCCTTGCTGAAGGCGTTTGACTGGCCCGCGATCCGTTCGAAAATCACCGTCGATGGCGTGATTGCCTTGGCGGATGCCGAGGCGGTTGCGGCGGGGCGTTTTGCGCCCAATGTCGAGGCCGTGGATGCGCAACGCATGGCGGACCCCAGCCTTGACCATGAAACGCCGCTGTCCGAGGTGTTCGAGGATCAGATTTCTTGCGCAGATATCATCCTGATGTCGAAGGCCGATCTGGCGGGCGAGGCCGGTCTGGCGGCGGCGCGGGCGGTGATCGTGGCGGAAAGCCCGCGTCCGATTCCGATCCTGTCGATGAGCGAGGGCATCATTGATCCGGCGCTGATTCTGGGCCTGAATTCCAAGGCAGAGGATGATCTGGCGGCGCGCCCATCACACCATGACGGCGCCGATGACCATGAGCACGATGATTTCGACACGGTGGTGATTGATCTGCCTGAAATCAGCGATGTCGATGCGCTGGTCGCGGCGATCCAGCGTCTTGCGACCGAACAGCATGTGCTTCGCGTGAAGGGTTATGTCGCCGTCACTGGCAAGCCGATGCGGCTGCTGGTGCAGGCGGTGGGGACGCGGGTGCGGCATCAGTTTGACCGGCCCTGGGGCGCCAGCCCCCGCAAGGGGCAACTGGTGGTGATTGCCGAGCATCACGATATCGACCTTGCCGCCATCCGCGCGGTTCTGGGGGCCTGACACCGATGCATGTCGTCTTCCGCGAAAGCCATGGGCTGGAGGATACGGAAACCCCGTTCGATCTGGGGCAGACCCCGGCCGATCTGGTGGTGCTTTCGTTTTCCGACAGTGACCTTGGCGCCTTCGCGGCGGGATGGCACCGGTCCCGCAGGACGGGCAACACCGCCCATCCGACGCTGCGGCTGGCCAATCTGGTGGCGCTGAAGCATCCGATGTCGGTTGATACCTATGTGCAGCAGACCTTGCCCGGGGTGAAAGGCATCCTGATCCGGCTGATCGGCGGCGAGAATTACTGGTCTTACGGGCTGATGCAGGTGCAGGACTTTGCGCGGCGACAGGGCATTGCCTTGGCCGTGTTGCCTGCGGATGGCCGCGAGGATGCAGCACTCGACGCCTATTCCACGCTGCCGGTGTCCACCCTGCGGCGGCTTTCGGCGCTGTGCGATGCCGGGGGCGCGGTGGCCGCACAGGCGGCTTTGGCGCAACTGGCGCTGGCGGCGGGGTTATATGCCGGGCCGGTACTGGGCGACAAAACCGTGCCCGCCTGCGGCTGGTATGACCCCGATCAGGGGGTGATCGCCGCGCCAGCGGCGAAGGGCGCCATCGCGGTTGTGTTCTATCGCAGTTACCTGACCGCCGCCGATACAGACCCAGTGGATGCGCTGATCCGGGCGTTCCGGGCGCGGGGCCACGCTGCCTATGGGCTGTTCGTGCCCTCGCTGAAGGCGCCGGAGGCTGCCGATTTCCTGCGCGGGGGGCTTGCCCGGCTGGACCCTGCCGCCATTCTGAACGCCACCGCGTTTTCGGCGCGCGGGGCGGATGGGGCCACGCCGCTGGATGCAACCGGTTGCCCGGTGTTTCAGGTGGCGCTGTCCACCGCCCGCAGGCGGGATTGGGCGGCGTCTGAACGCGGGTTGTCGCCTGCCGATCTGGCGATGCATGTGGTGTTGCCAGAGGTGGATGGCCGCCTGTTTGCCGGGGTGGTCAGTTTCAAGTCGCCGGGGCGGCGCGACCCCGATCTGCAATTCTCGCGCTTTGCCCATCGCGCCGATCCCGCGCGGGTTGCGGCCGTGGTGGACCGTGTCTGCGGCTGGCTGCGGCTGGCGGCTGCGCCGGTGGCAGCGCGCAAGCTGGCGGTGGTCTTGTCCACCTATCCGGGCCGACCGGACCAGATCGCCCATGCGGTAGGGCTGGACGCGCTGGCCTCGACCGAAGCGATGCTGTCCACGCTGGCCGCTAATGGCTACACGACAACTTCGCATCCGGGCCTTGCGCAATCGCTGATGACCAAGGCGCTTACCTTCCCCTTGGCTGATTACCGGTCCGCCTTTGCCACCCTGCCAGAGCAGATACAGGCAGATGTGCTGGCCGCTTGGGGCGCGCCGGACTCTGATCCTGCGATGCAGGGTGGCGGATTCCGCTTTGCCGCCCTGCGCGCGGGCGATGCCATCGTCGCACTGCAACCCGAACGTGGCCATGTCGCGGCGCGCGAGGGGGATTACCACGACCTGTCGCGCATCCCGCGCCATGGCTATATCGCCTTTTACCTTTGGCTGCGGGCGCAGGGCCTGCACGCGCTGATCCACATCGGTGCGCATGGCACGCTGGAATGGCTGCCGGGCAAATCGGTGGCGCTGTCGGGCGATTGCTGGCCCGAAGTGCTGATCGGGGATTTGCCGGTGATCTATCCCTTCATCGTCAATGACCCGGGCGAGGCTGCGCAGGCCAAACGCCGGATCGGTGCGGTGACGCTGGGCCATCTGCCACCGCCCTTGGCGCAGTCATCGGTTCCCGAGGGCCTTTTGCGGCTGGAGCGGTTGTTGGATGAATATTCCACCGCCGATGGGTTGGACCCGTCGCGTCGCAGCCGCCTGATCGCCACGATCCGGGACGAGGCGCAGGCCTCGGGGGTAGAGGCCGATCTGGGGCTGGACGCGCGCGCCAGTGCGGCAGAGGCGATTACCCGGATCGACCGCTTTGTCTGTGACATCAAGGAAAGCCAGTTCGGCGACGGGCTGCATGTCTATGGTCAGGCGGCAGGCGAGGCCGAAGGGCTGCTTGCGGCCTTGGCGGGCAAACGGGTCGCGGCAGGCCCGGCGGGCTCGCCCTGGCGGGGCAGGGCGGATGTGCTGCCAACCGGGCGCAACCTGTATTCGGTTGATCCGCGCGCGGTGCCGTCGCGCGCCGCCCATGCGCAGGGCGTGAAACTGGCCGAGGAACTGCTGCGCCGCCATCTGCAGGACAAGGGCGACTGGCCGCGCGGGCTGGTGATCGACCTTTGGGGATCAGCCACGATGCGCACGGCGGGGGAAGAGCTGGCCATGGCCATGCATCTGGCCGGGTTGGCGCCGAAATGGGATGCAGGGTCAGACCGGGTCAGCGGCTTTGAAATCGTGCCGCTTGCCCTGCTGGACCGGCCAAGGATCGACGTGACGCTGCGCGTATCGGGCCTGTTCCGCGATGTGTTCGGCGGGCTGTCGCAACTTTTCGACGCTGGTGCTGCAGCACTTGCGCTGCGCGATGAGGCGGCGGACATGAACCCCTATCTGAGCGCGGGTCCGCGCGTGTTCGGCCCCAAGCCGGGGCTTTACGGCATGGGGATGGAACCCGCGCTGGAGGATTACTCACCCCAAGGCCGCGAAGCTGCGGGCGAGGCATGGCTATCCGGTTCGGATTGGGCGTTTGACGCAAAGGGGCAGGCGCAGCAGAACCGCGCGGCGCTGGAGGCGCGGTTGCGCGGCGCCGATGGCTATGCCCATGTGCAGGATCTGGTGGAAACTGATATCCTTCTTGCCCCCGATTATGCCGCCCATGAGGGTGGGTTTGCAGCCGCCATGGCGGCGATTGGGGCGGCGGAACCTGCGCTTTATCACCTTGACGCCACCCGCCCGGATGCGCCCAAGGCGCGGCTGGTGACAGAGGAAGTCGCCCGCGTGGTGCGCGCCCGTGCGGCCAATCCCGATTGGGCCAGCGGCATGATGCGCCACGGTTTTCGCGGCGCGGCAGAGGTGACTGCCACCCTGGACAACCTTGCGGCCTTCGCGCATCTGACCCGGGATGTGCCGGCGCATCTGTTCGACCTTTACCACGAGGCAACGCTGGGCCGCGCTGATCTGGTGGATTTCATGCAAGCCGAAAATCCTGCCGCCCTTGCCGCGCTGCGCGACCGTTTTGCCGCCCTTGCCGAGGCGGGGCTGTGGATTACCCGGCGCAATTCGATTGCGGCGATGATGGGGGCGCAGGAATGAGCGCGCCGATCATTCAGGGCCCGATCATTCAAGGATGGTGCCCCGGGGCCTTGCGGCCGATGTTGTCGGGGGACGGCTATGTGGTGCGGGTGCGCCCCCGCGCGGGGCGGCTGACGCCCGAACAGGCCAAGGGCATCGCGGCCCTTGCACGGCTGCATGGCAATGGCTTGATCGACCTGTCGGCCCGCGCCAACGTGCAACTGCGCGGCGTGACCGAGGCCAGCCATCCCGCGTTGATAGACGGTTTGCGCGCGCTGGGCCTGATCGACGCCAGCGCCGAGGCCGAGGCCCGCCGCAACATCGTCGTGGCCCCCTTCTGGACTGTGGCCGACCCGACGCAGGCGCTTGCCGCAGACCTGACCGAGGCGCTTGCAGCGGCGGATGCGCCGCAGCTTCCCGGCAAGTTCGGCTTTGTGTTGGACACTGCTGCAACGCCTTGCCTGCGCGATGTCTCGGCAGATATCTGGATCGAGACCGGCCCGGAGGGCTTGCTTTTGGCCACCCAAGCGCCGCGCGCCAAACCAGTGACGGCAGGCAACGCGGTGGCCGAAGCGATGGCTTTGGCGCATTGGTTCATTGCCAAGGGCGGGGTGACGGGGGGGCGGGGCCGGATGGCCGCGCTGCTGCAACGCCACGACCTGCCGGCAGGGTTTACTGCTCATCGCCTTGCAGCGGCGGCCCCGGCGCATCCGGGCGCACATCCGGCGGGCCAGCTTGTGGGTTTTGCCTTTGGTCAGATGACCGCTGAAACGCTTGCCGCGCTGGCCGAACTTGGCCCTTTGCGGGTCACGCCCTGGCGGATGCTGCTGATTGAAGGTGCCAATGCAGCCCCGGATCTGCCCGACCTGATCACCCGCCCCGATGATCCGATGTTGCGCGTTCTGGCATGCACGGGCGCGCCGGGCTGTCTGCAGGCCCATGCCGCAACGCGCGACCTTGCGCGCGCGCTGGCGCCGCATCTGACGCAAACCCTGCATGTCTCTGGCTGCGCCAAGGGCTGTGCGCATCCGGGTGCGGCCCCGCTGACCCTGACTGCCACGCCCGACGGATTCAGCCTGATCCGCGACGGTTCAGCCTCTGGCGCTCCTGCGCGCGAGGGGGTATCCGCCAAGGCGCTGATCCAAAACCCTGCCCTTTTGACCGAGTTTCCCTGATGCCGCACAGCTATATCACCGACGGTGCCGAGATTTACCGCCAGTCCTTCGCGATGATCCGCGCCGAAGCCGATCTGGCGCGGTTCACCCCGGAAGAAGAGATCGTCGCGGTGCGGATGATCCACGCCGCAGGTATGGTCGGGCTGGAGGCGCATATCCGCTTTTCCCCCGGCATGGCGATTGCCGCCCGCGCGGCACTAGAGGCGGGGGCGCCGGTTCTGTGTGATGCGCGCATGGTGTCGGAAGGCATCACTCGCGGCCGCCTTCCGGCGGGCAACGCGGTGATCTGCACCTTGCATGATCCGGCAGTGCCCGAGATGGCAAAGGCGATGGGCAACACCCGCTCTGCCGCGGCACTGGAACTGTGGCGACCGCATCTGGCGGGGGCGGTGGTGGCAATCGGCAATGCGCCGACGGCGCTGTTTCATCTGTTGAACATGCTGGAAGACCCGGCTTGCCCACGCCCGGCGGCGATCATCGGTTGCCCGGTGGGGTTTATCGGGGCGGCGGAATCCAAGGACGCGCTGATGGCCGATCTGCCGGTGCCCGCGCTGATCGTGGCGGGGCGTCTGGGGGGGTCGGCGATCACCGTGGCGGCGGTCAACGCCCTGGCAAGCCGGAAGGAATAGCATGGGCAAGATCATCTGCACCGGCCTTGGCCCCGGCGACCCTGACCTGATTTCGGTGAAATCCGACCGGCTGATCCGGGCGGCGCGGCACGTCGCCTATTTCCGTAAGGCGGGCCGCGCGGGGCAGGCGCGGCGCATCGTGGAGGGCATGCTGGCCGCAGATGTCACCGAATACGCGATGGAATACCCGGTGACGACCGAACTTCCCTTCGACGGCCCAGAGTATAACGCGGCCCTTGCCGGGTTTTACGATGACTGGGCGGCGCGTCTGGCCGAGCTTGCGCATTCGCGCGATGTCGTCGTGCTGTGCGAGGGCGATCCGTTCTTCTACGGCTCTTTCATGCACCTGCAAACCCGCCTGCAGGGCCGCGCAGAGGTAGAGGTGGTGCCCGGCATCACCGGCATGACCGGCTGTTGGAACGCGATTGGCCAGCCCTTCACCTGGGGCGATGATGTGCTGACGGTGCTGATGGCGACGCTGCCCGAGGCCGATCTTCTGGCCCATATGCAGCGGTCTGATGCGATGGTGGTGATGAAAACCGGGCGCAACCTGCCAAAGGTGCGCCGCGCGCTGGAACAGGCGGGGCGGCTGGGCGATGCCTGGCTGGTGGAACGCGGCACAATGCCCAATCAGCGGATTGCCCGGCTGGTGGATGTGGATGCCGCCGATTGCCCGTATTTCGCCATCGTGCTGGTGCATGGCCACGGGCGCCGTCCCGAACTGGGGGGCGAGGAATGACCGGCTGGCTGGCCGTCGCGGGCCTTGGCCCGGGGGATGAGGCGATGGTAACGCCGGAAGTGCGCGCGGCCTTGGCCGAGGCGACCGATGTGATCGGCTATTTCCCCTACGTCGCCCGCGTCGCCCCGCGGGACGGGTTGACGCTGCACGCCTCTGACAACCGGGTTGAGATTGACCGCGCCCAGCTTGCACTGCAACTCGCGGCAAGTGGCGCGCGCGTGGTCATCGTGTCGTCCGGCGACCCCGGCGTTTTCGCCATGGCCTCGGCCCTGTTCGAGGCACTGGAGACGTGGCCCGATCTGCAGACGCTGGATATCCGCATTCTGCCCGGCATCACCGCCATGCTGGCGGCAGCGGCCCATACTGGCGCGCCTTTGGGCCATGACTTTTGCTGCATCAACCTATCGGACAACCTGAAGCCTTGGCCCTTGGTCGAACGCCGCTTGCGCCTTGCCGCGCAGGCCGATTTCGCCATGGCCTTCTACAATCCCCGCTCTGTCAGCCGCCCGCATCAATTCGCCCGCGCGCTGGATATCCTGCGCGAGGAATGCGGCCCGGATCGTCTGATCACTTTCGCCCGCGCGGTGACAACCCCGGAAGAGCGGATCGTGACGGTGTCTTTGGCCGAGGCCGTGCCAGAGATGGCCGATATGCGCACCGTGGTTATCGTGGGCAATGCCGCAACCCGCCGCGTCGGGCGTTTTGTCTATACCCCAAGGTCGGCGGTATGACCCAGCCAAGCCATCACCTGCGCCAGATCCGACAGCACCGCCCGGCTTGGCAGGGCGGGCCGGTCGATCAGGATCACCGGCAGGCCCAGGTCGCGCGCCGCAACAAGTTTGGCCTCGGCCCCGGAACCGCCTGCGTTCTTGGCAACGATATGGCTGATGCGATGCGTCGTCAGCAGGGCAAGGTCGCCTGCCACGCTGAACGGCCCGCGCGACAGGATGATTGTGCAATCGGGCAGGGGGGCGGCCTGCGGCGCATCCACCAGCCGCAACAGGTAATGGTGCTGCGGTTCGGCGGCAAATCCGGCCAGGTTCTGTTTGCCAATCGCCAGAAACACCCTCGCGGGGGTATCAGGCAGGGCGGCGACGGCCGCATCCATATCGGGCACATGGGTCCAGCGATCCTGCGGTCCGGCAATCCATCCCGGGCGTTCGAACGCCACCATGGGCACACCTGCCTCTGCACAGGCGGCAATCGCATTCCGGCTCATTTGCGCGGCAAAGGGGTGGGTGGCGTCAATGACATGGCTGATCTGTTCTGCCCGCAGATAGTCCAGCAAACCCGCCACCCCGCCAAAGCCGCCGATCCGTGTTGGCAAGGGCTGCGCCACCGGCGCCTCGGTGCGCCCGGCGTAGGAAAACACCGCATCGATGCAGGCTTCGGCCAGTCTGCGGGCCAGAAGGCTGGCTTCGGTGGTGCCGCCAAGCAAAAGGGCGCGGGTCATGTCTGAGCCTTGGGTTTCGATCATCGGTCTGGGCGAAGATGGCGCGGCAGGCCTGTCGGATGCAAGCCGTGCCGCGCTGGCGGCGGCGGAAATCATCTTCGGTGGGCCGCGTCATCTGGACTTGGTTGCAGCTGGGGATCGCGGGCGGTACTGGCCC
>CAMFLG010000105.1 GCA_945957495.1 uncultured Pseudorhodobacter sp.
GAGCCGCCCTTTCTGCCTTAGCGATGCTTCACATCGACATAGTCGCGCTTGGGCGCGCCGACGTACAGCTGACGCGGACGGCCAATCTTCTGGTTCTTCTCGGCGATCATTTCCTTCCACTGCGAAATCCAGCCCACCGTGCGCGAAATCGCAAAGATAGGCGTGAACATCGAGGTCGGGAAGCCCATCGCATCCAGAATGATGCCAGAATAGAAATCGACGTTGGGATACAGCTTTTTCGAGATAAAATAGTCATCCGAAAGGGCAATCCGCTCCAACTCTTTCGCGACTTGCAGCGTTGGGTTGTTGTGAACGCCCAAGAGTTCCAGCACTTCGTCGGCGGATTCCTTCATCACCGTCGCGCGCGGGTCGAAGTTCTTGTAAACGCGGTGGCCAAAGCCCATCAGGCGGAAGCCCGAATTCTTGTCCTTGGCCTTGGCGATGTATTCCGGGATGCGGTCCACCGTGCCGATTTCGCGCAGCATTTCCAGGCAGGCCTGATTGGCGCCGCCATGCGCCGGGCCCCACAGACAGGCGATGCCCGCCGCGATACAGGCAAAGGGGTTGGCCCCCGAAGACCCGGCCAGCCGCACCGTCGAGGTCGAGGCGTTCTGTTCATGGTCGGCATGCAGCAGCATGATCCGGTCCATGGCTTTTTCCAGAATCGGGTTGACCTGATACTCTTCGGCCGGAACCGCAAAGCACATGTTCAGGAAATTGCCGGCATAGGACAGCGAATTCTTCGGATAAACAAAGGGCTGGCCGACCGAGTATTTATAGGCCATCGCCGCAATCGTCGGCAGTTTGGCGATCATGCGGATAGAGGCGACTTCGCGCTGCCACGGGTCGTTGATTTCAAGGCTGTCGTGGTAGAACGCGCTCATCGCGCCCACAACGCCCACCATGGTGGCCATCGGGTGCGCATCGCGGCGGAAGCCACGGAAGAAGTTGTGCATCTGTTCATGCACCATGGTGTGACGGGTCACGCGGCTTTTGAAATCGGCAAATTGCGCGGCATTCGGCAATTCACCGTAAAGCAGCAGAAAGCACGTCTCCAGAAACGACGATTCGGCGGCCAACTGCTCGATCGGGTAGCCGCGATGCAAAAGCTCACCCTTGTCGCCATCAATGAAGGTGATCGTGCTTTCGCACGCCGCGGTCGAGGTGAAGCCCGGGTCAAAGGTGAAAACATCCGCCTCGGCATAAAGCTTGCGGATATCCAGCACATCCGGGCCGAGGGTCGGGGAAAGTACCGGCAGGTCATAGGACTTGCCGTCAAGGTTCAACGTTGCAGTCTTGGTCTGATCAGCCATCTTTCAACCCCCAAAATCCGGCCACATCCCCGGTCAGGCGGGACAGTGGCACCCTTGTTTTGCGGCGCAGATGGCGGGCTCAGGCAGCCGCCTCCGTTAACCGCGCGATCGTCTCTTCCCGACCGATGACAAGCATCATGTCGAAAACGCTGGGCGTTACAGTCCGCCCAGCCAAAGCTGCCCGCAAGGGCGCCGCAAGCTTGCCGAATCCGATCCCGTTTTCCGCAGCGACATCATTCAGGATCAGTTCCAATTCCGCCTTTGTCCAGCTAGCATTTTGCAGTCGCGGCGTCAATGATTTCAGTATACCATGGGATACCGCATCGAGGGCCTTCAAGGCCGCAGCATCTGCGACAATAGGGCGCGAAACCAGCGCAAACTGTGCCTTTTCAATCAGTTCCGGGAATGTCTTCGCGCGATCCTTGACGCAATACATCGCCTGCGACAGCAGCACTTTCTGCGCCTCTGACAGCGCGGGAAGGCCAGCAGCCGCCAGGTAGCCCTGCAATTCATGCAGCAGTGCAGCATCGCTGGTCATCGAGATGTGATGACCGCAGGTGTTTTCCAGTTTCTTGAAGTCCAGCCGTGCCGGCGCGCGACCGATTCCCAACAGGTCGAACATCTTCATCGCCTCTTCCGACGAAAAGATTTCCGCGTCGCCATGTGCCCAGCCCAGCCGGGTCAGGTAGTTGCGCATCCCGGCCGCCGGGTAGCCCATCGCCTGATATTCCTCGATCCCCGTTGCACCATGGCGTTTCGACAGTTTCTTGCCATCCGGGCCATGGATCAGCGGAATATGCGCCCAGACCGGCACCTGCCAATCCATCGCATTGTAGATCATGGTCTGGCGGGCCGCGTTGTTCAGATGGTCATCCCCCCGGATCACATGCGTGACGCCCATGTCGTGATCATCCACCACGACGGCCAGCATATAGGTCGGTGTACCATCCGAGCGTAAACAGATCATATCGTCCAACTGGTCATTCTTGAACCGCACCGTGCCTTGCACCGCGTCCTCGATCACCGTCTCACCGCTGCGCGGCGCGCGCATGCGGATGACATAGGGCGCGTCGGGGTAGGTGGCGGGATCGGCGTCGCGCCAGGGGCTTTGGAACAGCGCATAGCTGCCGCGCGCCTCGGCCTCGGCCCGGAAGGCGGCGATTTCCTCTTGCGTGGAAAAGCACTTGTAGGCGGTGCCGCGCGCCAGCATTTCATGCGCCACTTCGGCATGACGGTCCCGGCGGTCAAACTGGCTGACCACCTCGCCATCCCAATCCAGCCCCAGCCAGGTCAGCCCCTTCAGGATCGCCGTCGTCGCCTCGGGCGTATAGCGTTCGCGGTCGGTATCCTCGATACGCAGCAGAAATTTGCCGCCGCGACCCCGGGCGTAAAGCCAGTTGAACAGCGCCGTGCGGGCGCCCCCGATGTGCAGATAGCCGGTGGGCGAGGGCGCAAAGCGGGTGACGACGGGGCGATCAGCAGCGGACATCGGGCATTAACCTTTCAGAAACCATCACGGCGATAGAATCGGAGCAGCTTTAGGCAAATGCGGGGCGCAAAACAAGGTGGCGGGGGGATTTGCACGGCTGCTTTGGCCGCTTGGCATTCTGGCCGGCGCGCGTGGATTGCTGTTTCCCTGGGTGCCAGTGTTTATCGGCATCGGCATTGCCATCTGGTTCGCCTTGCCGTTTGAACCCGGGCTGATCTTCTATACCGCAACCGCTGCGATCGGGTTTGCAGCACTGCTGACCTATCGGCTTGGTCCTGAACTGGGCCACCCTTTGGCGGTTATCGTGCTGTGCCTGACGGCCGGGATGCTTGCGGCGGGCTATCGCGCCCATGCCGTCCATGCGCCGATGCTGGAGTTTCGCTATTACGGCCCGGTTCAGGGCCGGATTGTCGAGATTGACCGCTCGCAATCGGACGCGCTGCGCATCACGCTGGATCAGGTGGTGCTGCTGGACGTGCCGCCAGACCGCACACCGCTGAAGGTGCGGATTTCCTTGCATGGCGATGCCTTTCTCCCCGATCCGGGGCAGGTGGTACTGTTGACCGCGCATCTCTCCGCCCCCGAAGGCCCGGCAGAACCGGGGGGCTTTGATTTCCGTCGCATGGCCTATTTCGAACAGTTGGGGGCAATGGGCTATACCAGCAGCCCGGTGGTGCTGTGGGCAGAGGCGGCTCCGGGTACGCAGCGCATCAACCGGCTGCGCACGCGGCTTGCGGCGGCGATGATGGCCGCGATGCCGGGCGATGCCGGGGCCTTTGCGGCGGGGGCGATGACGGGGGATCGTTCGGGCATCAGTCAGGACACCGTGCAGGCGCTGCGCGACAGCAACCTTGCGCATTTGCTGGCCATTTCCGGGATGAACATGGCCTTTATCACCGGATTTGTCTTTATGCTGGTGCGCTATGGCGCGGCGCTGATCCCGCCCTTTGCGCTGCGGATCAATTCGAAAAAGCTGGCGGCGGTGGTGGCCTTTGCGGTTGCGCTGTTCTACCTGCAGCTTTCGGGTGCCAATGTCGCCACCACGCGGGCCTTTCTGATGGTGGTGGTGATGCTGGGCGCGGTCTTGCTGGACAGGCGCGGTTTGACCATGCGGTCGGTGGCGCTGGCGGGCGTGGTGTTGCTGCTGGCAGAGCCGGAAAGTCTGGGCGAGCCGGGGTTTCAGCTATCGTTCGCGGCCACCGTCGTGCTGATCGCGGGGTTCGAGGCGCTGGACCGCCAGGTTCTGCGCGAACGGCTGCCGCGCTGGCTGATGCCGGTGTTTACCATGGTGCTGACCTCGGTTCTGGCGGGGATGGCGACCGCCCCTTATGCGGCGGCCACCTTCAACCGCTTTACCGATTACGGCCTGCTGGCCAACCTGCTGACGGTGCCGTCCATGTCGATCCTGATGGCTGCAGGCGCGATGGCGGCGCTGTTGGCGCCCTTTGGTCTGGCCGCGCCCGCCTATTGGCTGATGGAGGCGTCGTCGCGCTGGATTTTGTTTGTGGCGCATTGGGTTGCAGGGCTGGACGGGTCCGTGACCCCGATCATCGCGCCGGGGCCGCTGGTCATTCCGATGATCACCCTGGCCGGGGCTTGGGCGATCCTGTGGCGCGGTCCCTGGCGGTTTGCCGCGGCGGCACCGATGGCCTTGGCCTTCGGGCTGTGGGGGCTGACCACGCGGCCCGATCTGTTGATCAGCAGCGATGGCGCTCTGGCCGGGCTGATGACTCCGGCGGGGCGCGCCCTTTCAGCGCCGCGCGGCGCAGGCTTTGCCGCCGAATCCTGGTTGCAAGACGACGGCGATTTCACCACCCAGCCCGACGCCGCCACCCGCCCCGGCTTTGACGGGCCGAAAACCGCGCGCAGGTTTCAATTGGGTGACTGGCGCGGCGTGGTTCTGGCGGGCAAGGCCGCACCACAAGCTGCAACAGCGGCCTGCGCCGCGTTTGATCTGGTGATCCTGCCCGCATCGCTTTTGCCGCCCGATCCGCCGCCGCAAGGCTGTGTCCTGATAGACCGGGCGTTCTTGGCGCGCAGCGGTTCACTTGCCGCCAGTGTCCAGGGCAACGAGATAACGCTGACCCCCGCCCGCTGGGCACAACGCATCTGGATGGGGCGCAAACCGGTGCTGGAGCGGCGCCGGTTTGCCAAGCCCTAATAGCTGCGGATCAGCCCAACCAGACGGCCCTGCACCTTGACCATATGGTCCGGGAACACCCGGGTTTCATAGGCCGGGTTCGCCGCCTCTAGTGCGATCATCGCGCCGCGGCGGCGGAAGCGTTTCAGCGTCGCCTCGGCATCCTCGACCAGCGCCACCACGATATCGCCATTCTCGGCGGTGGTCTGTTCGCGGATCACCACGATGTCGCCATCGTTGATGCCCGCCTCGATCATCGAATCGCCTTTGACTTCAAGCGCATAGTGTTGCCCCTTGCCCGACAGCATGGATCCGGGCACCGCCACATGATGCGACACATGCTCAATCGCCTCGATCGGCACACCCGCCGCGATGCGCCCCATCACGGGAATTTCCAGCGCATAAACCGCCTCGATCGGGATGGCGGCTTTCGGCGGGTCCACCCGATCCCCGGCAATGACCCGTGGCGTGAAGCCGGGCTTTTCCATCGCCTCGGGCAGCTTGACGATTTCCAACGCACGGGCGCGGTGGGCAAGGCGGCGGATAAACCCACGCTCTTCCAGCGCGGTGATCAGACGGTGTATGCCGGATTTCGACCGCAGGTCCAGCGCGTCCTTCATTTCATCGAAAGAGGGCGGAACACCGTCCTTGTCCATCCGCGTTTTGATGAAATCAAGAAGTTCCAACTGCTTGCGTGTCAGCATGGCCCGGCCCCCATTGCCCCTAGTTGTTGCAATGTTCTGCCCGTGTTCCCGGTTTGTGTCAAGCGTTTTGCCGCCAGCCCCGCAGAAAGCCCCTCAAA
Organism: uncultured Pseudorhodobacter sp.; assembly: GCA_945957495.1. Lineage (GTDB taxonomy): Bacteria > Pseudomonadota > Alphaproteobacteria > Rhodobacterales > Rhodobacteraceae > Cypionkella. The sequence goes on from CAMFLG010000105.1 coordinate 5,745, forward strand.
TCGCGATGAAATCCATCATCTCGCCCGCCTTGCGCGCGGGGTCATCGACGGGCCGGATCAACAGCGCATCGGCCTCGGTCAGGATGCTGAGCAGGGCGGAATCCTGCCGGTCAAACGGCGTGATTGTGGGGATGCCATCCGACAGCGCCAGCCGCGCCCGCATGTAATGGGCGCGCGCGCCATTGGCGGGTTGATCGCTGCCCAGCCGCGCGCGCTGCACCTGTGGGGCAGGGTCGGGCAGGCCCAGCATGGCCTTCAGCATCGGTATCAGGAACAGATGTGCGCAGACAATCGCCGACACCGGATTGCCCGGCAGGCCCAGCATCGGAATGCCCAGAACCCGACCCGCCATCAGCGGTTTGCCCGGGCGCATGGCGATTTTCCAGAACGCGCGCTCCAGCCCCAGATCGCTGGCAACCTTGCCTACCAGATCGTGATCGCCAACCGAGGCCCCACCGATGGTCACGATCAGATCGGCGCCCTCGGTCAGGCCAAACACGGTGCGCAAATCCGCCTCGGTGTCGCGCGCGATGGGCAGCATCCGCGCCTCTGCCCCCGCCGCCTCGACCATCGCAGCAATGGCAAAATTGTTCGATGCGATGATCTGATCGGGGCGCGGATTTTCTCCGGGCATCACCAATTCATCCCCCGTGGCCATGATGGCCACCACCGGACGGCGACGCACCTGCACCTCTGCCACATTCATCGCCGCCAGCAGCGCCACATCATTCGGTCGCAGCAGGCGCGGCGCGGGCAGGGGCTGGCCTTCGGCGAAATCCTGGCCACGCGGGCGAATGTTGTCACCTGTTGCAGCAGCCTCGGTCAGGGTGATGCTGGCGCCGTCCGCTGTCACATGTTCCTGCAGCGCGACCGTTACCGCCCCTTGCGGCAAGGGCGCGCCGGTAAAGATGCGCGTCGCCTGACCCGCGGCGAGAGCGCCCGCAAAACCATGGCCCGCGCCCGCCTCACCAATCACCGTATAGGTCGCCCCAACGGCCCCCGCCTGCGCCAGCGCATAGCCATCCATGGCCGAGGCATTGAAAGGTGGCTGCGTCAGCCGCGCCTGCGCCGGTTCCGCCAGAACCCGGCCAGCCGCCTTGCGCAGCGGCACGGATTGCACCGGCAAGAGTGCCGTCAGCGCCAGACAGCGGGCCAGAGCCTGTTCTACCGAAATCATCACAACGCCTCGTAACGGCCTGATTTTCCGCCATCTTTCAGAACAAGATGGATCGATTCAATCGACATGGATTTCTCAACCGCCTTGATCATGTCATAGATTGTCAGGCAAGCCACCGATACCGCCGTCAGCGCCTCCATCTCAACGCCGGTCTGACCGCCGGTCTTGACTGTGGCCTCCACGACAATACCGGGCAGGCCTTCGTCGGGGGTCAGATCAATGGCAACCTTGGTGATCGGCAGTGGGTGGCATAGGGGGATCAGATCGGCGGTTTTCTTGGCCGCCATGATGCCCGCAAGCCGCGCAACCCCCAGAACATCGCCCTTCTTGGCGCGGCCTTCGGTGATCATCGCCAGCGTCGCCGCCGTCATTTTCACCGCGCCACGCGCCACGGCAATCCGCGCCGTCACCGGCTTTTGCGACACATCAACCATATGGGCATGGCCCTGATCGTCGAAATGCGAAAGCCCGCTCACAAGCCGCCCCCGATGACGCGCGGCGGCCCAAGGATGGCGCGGGTGGCCGCGGCCACATCCTCTTGCCGCATCAGGCTTTCCCCGATCAGAAAGCAGCGCGCGCCAAAGCGGGCCACATCCGCCAGATCCTCGGCGGTGAACAGCCCGCTTTCGGAAATGATCAGCCGCCCCTCTGGCACCAGCCGCGCCAGTTGCCGGGTGGTTTCCAGCGTCACGTCAAACGTGTGCAGGTTGCGGTTGTTGATGCCGATCAGCGGCGATTTCAACAGGGCCGCGCGGTCCAATTCGGCGCGGTCATGCACCTCGATCAGCACATCCATGCCCAATTCAAACGCCGCCGCCTCTAGTTCTGCCGCCTGCGTGTCGGTCAGCGTGGCCATGATCAGCAGGATGCAATCGGCTTTCAGCGCGCGCGCCTCGACCACCTGATAGGTGTCATAGATGAAATCCTTGCGCAGGCAGGGCAGGGCCGTCGCATCATGCGCCTCGGTCAGATAGCTGTCGTCGCCCTGAAAGGATGGCCCGTCGGTCAGCACAGAAAGGCAGGTCGCCCCACCCGCCTCATAGGCCTTTGCCAGCTCAACAGGCCGGAAATCTTCGCGGATCAGGCCTTTCGAGGGGCTGGCCTTCTTGATTTCGGCGATCAGGCCATAGCCCGTCATTGCAGCATCCGACAGCGCCTCGGCAAAGCCGCGCGGACGCGGTGCGCGCCGGGCAAGTTCGGTCACGTCGGCCAGCGGATGCGAGATCTTGCGGGCGGCGACTTCTTCAAGCTTGTAGGCTTTGATGCTGTCAAGAATTGTGCTCATGGTCAAAGCCTAGTCAGAAGGAAGGGGAAAGGAAAGCGCGCTTTGCCTTCGGCGTCATGCGTGGGTCAGGTGGCGCAATGCCTCGATTTTGCCTCTGGCCGCGCCCGAGTCAATGGATTCTCGCGCGATTTCAACGCCTTCTTTCAGGTTGGCGGCCTTGTCCGCCACCACCAGCGCCGCGGCCGCGTTCAACAGCACAGCATCGCGGAACGCCCCCGGCGCCCCATCCAGCAAGGCCCGGAACGCCACCGCGTTTTCGCCCGGTGTGCCGCCCATGATCGCCTCGAACGGATAAATCGGCAGGCCCGCGTCTTCGGGGTGCAGGGTGAATTCGCGGACTGCGCCGCCCTCCAGCGCCGCGATTTCGGTGGTTGCGGCGATAGAGATTTCGTCAGTGCCGTCGCCGCCATGCACCAGCCAGGCCTTTTCAGACCCCAGCGCGCGCAGGGTTTCCGCCATCGGCCGGATCAGGCTGGCCGAAAACGCGCCGGTCAACTGCCGCTTCACCCCGGCCCTGTCTCTTATACACATCTCCGAGCCCACGAGACGTAGAGGAAT
>CAMFLG010000106.1 GCA_945957495.1 uncultured Pseudorhodobacter sp.
GATCGAAGCTGACGCGGTCGGGCACGGCGTAATTCTGGGCGTTTGCCGCGAAATAGGCGCGCAGATCGGCATCCGACGGCGCCGGGATTGCCTCTGGGGCAAGCCCGCCGGAGCGATACGTTCCAGTTCGGAGAGGCGGCATCGAAGAGCTGGCATTCTCAGAAAGGCCTCTGAGCCTTCGGCGAACTACGTTTTTGTAACGCACCGTTGTCTCGCGACAGATCCACGACTGACATGCGTTCTGCAACAGAAAGAATTACTTCTGCGCGGCCGCTCCCTTCGAGGCATTCATTGTTTTCACTCCCCCTGACCCAGAGCCAATTATCCGGAAAACTCCATGCTCAAACGATCCAGGTTCATGGTCAAACGTCACACATGATGTCGAGAGTGGGCCGAACCATCAAAATTCGATCTTCCCCGCCTTTAATTCTGCCGTGACATTTCCGACCAGATCCATGTTGGTGGGATCCAGCAGAAGGATCGGGCTGGCTTCGGCCAGGTTGAACTGTGACAGGTTCATCCAGATCACGTTCGGGCTGGTGGCGAATTCGAAGAAATATGTGGCGTTGGTCAGGTCCATCGCTGTCCGGTACTCGGTGTTGTACAGGCTGCCAATCTCCCGGTTCGGCGCGCCGAAAGGGACCGAGACATTGCGGGCGATGGCCAGGATGGAGGCAATCGCTTCGCGTGTGTTCTTCGGTTCGGGCAGCCAGCTCAGGTGGTAGTTGGCCCGAATGAAGCGGTTCTTGGCATCGGTGTTGCCGGGAATCGGCGGCGCTCGGGTGGCATTGGTGAAATCATACTTGGCGTAGTTCGCGAGTTGCTGGTCATAGGACGGATCGTTCGTCATGATCCTGTAATCCCGGTTGTGACAGACGGTCTTCACACCACCAGCTGTGTATTCGATGATCGCACTGTCGCCGGAGGCGTCTTCGATGGCCAGATGGACTGTTGCCTTGATGCCTTCGTGATCAACCATCAGCGGCTGCAATCCGTCGAGCAGCTTCACTGCCTCGGACACGCTGGCGGCGTTGTCCAACACATATTGCCCCCAAAGCGCGGCCTGAATCCCGACCTTGGACGGATCGCGTGCGCCGAAATCGGCGGGAATGAAATAGAGGAGGTGCATGCCCACTCCCTTCTCGTTCAGCCCGTCCGCTGTGCCGGCCCCATAGACCGAGGTGACGATGCTGCCGTATTTCGAGGTCCAGACTGCAGGATTATTCGCCTCTATCCGCTGTCCCGCGAACAAGCCGCCATCATGCGCGACGCCATGCGGCAGGACGGTGATCATCGGCTCAGTCGAAACTGGAAAATCCATCGTCCGACCGGAGAACACGCCAAGCCCATCGGTGTTCCACAGGATACGGGTGCAGGCTTCGGCAGTTGGGACAAGTGCGGCGAACAGGGCCAAACCGGCAAAAGATGCGTGGATATTGTGGTGCAAATTCGGCAAGATATGCTCCAACTGAGCTTGCCGGTCGATTGGACACGACCCGTCAGACAAAGCAAGAAAATTGGAATTGGAAGCAGAAGCGAACAGCGCCTCGCAGGATGCTTCCGCCATTCCTGCCAGCGTCTGCCGACCGCCTATATAAGGAAATCTACTTGCCACTAAGTGAAGTTGCTCCCATGAGAACCATGGCCGCATGCTTTCTGCATCGTTTCTGCACCTATGCGAAAATGCAGAGTTGGGAACCACTCCGAGTGGGCCACCCTTCACCGGCAGATCATGGCTAGCTCTCCGCACTAAAATCGGCCTGACTATTCAAGAGAATTTGGCGACGGACAACATGCTGAAAGCTGCAGGGAACAGGTGACAGGTGACAGGTCGGGTAAAATCGTTACTCTGGACCTGCAATCTATCGGAGCCTGCCATGATCTTGCGTCACAATCTGCACCTTGGCGCTGCCGCCTGCCTCCTCGCCTGCCTTGGCATTCCAGCTGCAGCCCAGACAGCGACACCGGCAGTTGCCCCCCTGCCGGCGGTGATCGTTGCGCCCGCCACCTTGGCCGAGTTGGGCGCATCGGCGCGGTTCAATGGCCGGGCGAAGGCGACGCAGAAAGTCGACCTGCGCGCCCGCGTCAGTGGCTTCCTGGTGGAAAAGGGGTTCAAGGAAGGCAGCATGGTCATTCAAGGCCAGATGTTGTTCCGGATCGACGATGCGGAATACAAGGCGGCGCTGGCGCAGGCCGATGCTTCGGTGGCGGCGGCTGAAGCGACGCTTAAACTGGCAAACTTGGAATTCCAGCGTCAGGACGAACTTTTCAAGCGCAACACCGCCACGCAGCAGAACGTGGACCGCACCCGTGCTGACGCCGACAAGGCGCAGGCTGATGTGGACCGGCTGAAGGCGCAGCGCGACGCGGCGGCGCTGAACCTGTCCTACACGATAATCGCTGCGCCCTTCACGGGGCAGGTAGGCCTTTCTGCCGCCGATTTGGGCACACTTGTCGGGCCCGATTTTGGCCCGCTCGCCACCATCGCGCAATCCGATCCCATCTATGTAGAGTTCCCGGTGCCAGAGCGCGTGCTGCTGGAAACTGAGGCGGCCGTGAAGGCCGCCGGGGCGGGGCCGGTGGCGATCTCGCTGACGCTGTCGGACGGCTCGATCTTCCCACATGAGGGGCGGATCGATTTTGCCGATATTGCGGTATCCGAAGCCACCGATACTGTGCTGGTGCGTGCCGTGTTCGACAATCCCGAGGGTGTGCTGCGCGACGGTTCGCTGGTCTCGGTCACCATCAAGGGCAAGATCGGCGGCGCCGAACTGACCGTGCCGCAGCAGGCAATCCAGCGCGACGTGACCGGTGCCTATGTGCTGACCGTGGCCGATGACGGCACCGTGGCGCGCAAACCCGTCACCGTTTCACGCGTCGCGCAGGGGGCGGCTGTGGTTACCGAGGGGCTGTCAGAGGGCGAAATGGTCATTACCGATGGCGTGAACAAGGCCCGCCCCGGCGCCAAGGTCGATGCCGCCCCGGCCGAGGCAAACTGACATGATCGCCGGCACCTTCATTCGCCGCCCGCGCCTTGCTGCGGTCATCTCGATCGTCATGTTTCTGGCCGGCCTGATCGCCATGACCCGGCTACCGATCGAGCAGTATCCAAACATCACCCCGCCCGTCGTGTCGGTTACGGCGAGCTATCCGGGTGCCGGCGCCGAGGTGACGGAAGCCACGGTCGCCCAGGTGATCGAAGACAAGGTCATCGGCGTGGATAACATGATCTACATGTCGTCCACATCGAACGCCGATGGCTCCTATATGCTGAACGTGTCCTTTGCGGTGGGAACGGACCCCGACATTGCCACCGTCAACGTGCAGAACCGCGTTGCCCTGGCAGAACCGCTGCTGCCGGCCGAAGTGAAGCAGACCGGCGTCTCGGTCGCCAAGAAAAGCCCTGCCCTTCTTCTGGGCGTGGCGCTTGTCTCGGAAGACCCCTCTATCACCGGGCCGACCCTCACCAATTTTGCCCGCACCACGCTTCTGGACCAGCTCAAACGGGTCAAGGGCGTGGGCGATGCCTCGGTGTTCGGGGCCAACGAATTCGCGATGCGTGTCATCCTCGATACCGACCGCCTTGCCGCCTTCAACCTGGTTCCGGCCGATGTGGCCAATGCCATCAAGAGCCAGAGCCTGCAGGCCGCCATTGGCCGCATCGGCGGCCAGCCGATGACCAAGGATCCTGCGCTGCAACTGACGATCGTCACGCAGGGGCGTCTTTCGGACCCGCAGGAGTTTGCTCGGATCAAGGTCAGATCCAACCCGGACGGCTCGACCGTCACGGTGGGGGACGTGGCCGATGTACAGATCGGCTCGAAATCATCGGATGTGCAAAGCTGGTTCAACGGCGCGCCGGGCACCCTGATCGGGGTCTACCTCGCCCCGGGCGGCAATGCGCTGACGGCCGCCGACGGCGTCAAGGCCGTGATGGACCGCATGTCGCCCGATCTGCCGCAAGGCATCGGATACCGCATCATCGCCGACAATTCTGTCTTTGTGAAAGAAAGTATCCATGAGGTGCAAAAGACCCTGATCGAGGCATTCGCTCTGGTTGTGCTGGTGGTCTTTCTGTTCCTCGGCTCGCTGCGGGCCACGCTGATCCCGGTGATCGCCGTGCCGGTGGCGCTGGTCGGCACCTTTGCCGTGATGCTGGCCCTGGGCTTCACCATCAACACCGTCTCGCTTCTGGCCATGGTCTTGGCCATCGGCATTGTCGTCGACGACGCCATCGTGGTGGTCGAGGCGGTAGAGGCAAAGATGGAATCCGACCACAGCCTGACTCCGGCCCAGGCTGCCAGTGCCGCGATGGGAGAGATCACCGGCGCGATCCTGGCCATCACGCTGGTGCTTCTGTCGGTTTTTGTGCCAACCGCCTTCATCCCCGGTATCTCGGGCCAGCTCTTCCAACAGTTCGCCGTCACCGTCTCGGTCTCGATGGTGCTGTCGGCCATCAATGCGCTGACCCTGGCGCCCGCACTTTGCGCCATCGTTTTGAAGCCGCATCACGGTCCGAAACGCGGCATCATGGGCCTGATCTCGCGCCGCATCGACCGCGCCCGCGACGGCTATGCTTGGGTCGCCGGCGGGATCGCGCGCCGCGCGCTGATCGGCGTGGCAATGCTGGCCGGGGCCGCTCTCCTGACGGCCGGCCTGTTCAAGGCGGTGCCGACCGGCTTCCTGCCGGCCGAGGACCAGGGCTATTTCCTGGTGGAAACCCGCCTGCCCGAAGCGGCCTCGGTCAACCGCACCGCCGAGGTGCAGGCCCGCGTCGCCGCCATCCTTCAAGACCTGCCGGGTGTCGACTCCGTGGTTTCCTTGCCCGGCTATTCGATGCTGGACGGCGCGGTGCGCTCCAGCGCGGCCGTGGCCTTCGTGACCATGAAGCCCTTCGAGGACCGCACGACCATGGACCTGTCGGTCTTCGCCGCGCTGCGGGCCACGGCCCAGCAGACCGCCGGCATCCGCGAGGCGCAGGTCATCCCCTTCAACATGCCGCCGATCCCCGGCCTTGGCACCGGCGCGGGCTTCGAGTTCAAGCTGCTCGATCCCCAGGGCCACCCGCCCGCCGAACTGGCCGCCACCGCGCGCGGACTGGCGATGGCCGCGAACCAGCACGCGGACCTGCAAGGCGTCTACACTACCTTTTCGGCGGAAACCCCGCAGCTTTACCTGAACGTCGACCGCGACCGCCTGTACACGCTTGGCGTCACCGTGTCGGACCTGTTCAACGCGCTGCAATCCACGCTTGGCACGGCTTACGTCAACGATTTCAACCTGTTCGGCCGCGCCTGGCAGGTTCAGATGACGGCGGCCGAGGATGACCGCGCCAAGATCGACGACATCTCGCGCATCCATGTGCGGTCTTCCACCGGCGCCATGGTGCCGGTCGGCGCCGTGGCCTCGGTCGATTACACCGTCGGGCCCTCGTCGCTCTTGCGCTACAACAACCAGCGCGCCGTCACGATCTCGGGCAACCCGGCCGCCGGGGCGTCCTCGGGTCAGGCCATCGCCGCGATGGAAGAGGTGGCCAAGGCCGACCTGCCAACCGGCTATGCCTACGACTGGACCGGAACCGCACTTCAGGAAAAGGAAGCCGCCGGGCAGACCACCTCGATCCTCGCCCTGTCGCTGCTGTTTGCCTTCCTGTTCCTGGTTGCGCTCTACGAAAGCTGGACGATCCCGGTGCCGGTGATGCTGTCGGTCACCTTTGGCGTCGCGGGCTCGATGGGGGCGCTGTGGATCGCCGGCAAGCTGGTGCCGCAGATGGCCTTCAACGTCTATGCGCAGATCGGTCTTGTCGTGCTGATTGCGCTGGCCGCCAAGAACGCCATCCTGATCGTCGAATTCGCCAAGCTGCGGCGCGAACACGGCGTGCCGATCCTCGATGCCGCCATCGAGGGCGCCGCCGCGCGCTTCCGGGCGGTGATGATGACCTCTTTCGCCTTCATCGCCGGCCTCATCCCGCTGGTGCTGGCCACCGGCGCCTCGATGTTTTCGCGCCGGTCGGTCGGCACGGGGGTGGCTGGCGGCATGCTGACGGCGGCGCTGATCGGCATATTCGTGATCCCGGCGCTTTATGTTCTGTTCCAGACGATCCGCGAGAAGGTGAAGGGGGGCGGTGGCGCAGGCTAAGCGTCTCCGGCAAGCGCCAGTGATAGGCCTTTTCCCTCGAATTCGTTGCGTTTCAGGTCACTCTGGAACAGCGACGCCCCCAACGTCCAAGCCTGTTTGAAAGTGAGATCGCCGCGCCCTGCCCGGGGTCGAATGCCGGGGAGTGCAGGATCGTACGTTCTCATGAGCGTTTTCGGTTTTCTCTGCATGGCAAAATTACCCCGCCGGAGCGGGTTGGTCAAATCATGTAGCCTGTGCAGGCACTAGAGACGGCTGGCCGAACCGATGGTTATCATGCTCTCATCCGCGGGCTGGGTACCGCCTGACCAAATTCGATGTGGGCTTGCCTCTCTCTAAGGGCGGATGTTTTTCCCAACGTACGCCGAGGGTTCCCCTATCATGGCCGCCATCTCCAGCTTGCTGCACAGGCAGGCTGGAGCCTTGTCTCAGGTCGAGAGCGGCGTCTTGGGCGAGATGTCCCAGATGAAGCCTACCAATTCACGGGCGATGGCGGCCAACACCCGAGGCTGCGGCTTCCCAGCATTTGACAGGTGACGGAACCGTTTGCACAGGCGGGTCTGGGCTTTCCATCCGATGTCGCGGATTTCCTGCGGCAGATGGGCCGAGCGTTTCAGATAGGGTTGTCCTTCCTTCGGCATGTGGCGGTAGGACCACCCTGCTTCCACCAGCATTGTCCGCGCAAGCGCGTTGCCGCTCTTGGTCAATCGGCCCCGTCTCGTTGTGGACCCACTGGAATGTTCACTGGGAACCAGGCCGAGCCAGGCCATCAGCTGCCGGGGGTTTTCAAACCGCGTGATGTCGCCAATCTCGGCCACCACCGTCGCTGCAATGAGTGTGTTCACGCCACGCAGGGCGCGCAAGGCATCAACAACCGGGGCGAAGTGCCACCTCGGAACCGCCTCTTCAATGGCATTGTCCAAAGTGGCAATGCGGGCTTCGATCTGGTCGATCGCCCGTTTGAGCTCCTCGAAGGCGAGCAGTTGGTGGGGATAGCGGAACCGCCGCATCTCTGCCAGCCAGCGGCGGTGGCGCGTCGTCCAGTAAGTTTGCATTATCGGACATAAAGAAGATATCCTTAGAGGCATGACCGAAACACCCGAGAAATCGCCGTCAGAGCCGCTGGAACGTCCCGATCGCCATGAACGGGACGCCAGCGCTGATTTGGAGCGCGACACGATCGCCCTGCCCTCCCATGTCGCTGGCTCGGGCACGCTCGACCACCTGGTCGAAACCGCGCGAGACTATGCGCGCCAGGCGGCGTCGGAAAACACGCGACGCGCCTATGCCAGGGACTGGACCCATTTCGCCCGCTGGTGCCGGATGCGTGGCGCGGACCCTCTCCCCTCGTCGCCTCAGCTGATCGGGCTCTACATTGCTGATCTGGCAGCGCCGGGCGGTAAGGCCCCTGCCCTCTCGGTCTCCTCAATAGAGCGGCGGCTGTCCGGCCTGACCTGGGGTTATGTGCAGCGCGGAGAACGGCTGGACCGCAAGGACCGCCACATTGCGACGGTTCTCGCCGGTATCCGCCGCAAGCACGCCCGCCCGCCGGTGCAGAAGGAAGCGATCCTGCCTGAAGACCTGCGCGACATGCTGGCCACCCTGCCCCACGATCTGCGCGGCCTACGCGACCGGGCGATCCTGCTGATCGGTTTTGCCGGGGGCCTGCGCCGCTCGGAGATTGTCAGTCTCGACCACGGCAAGGACGACACCCCGGAGTGTGGCGGTTGGATCGACATCCTCGACGGCGGCGTCGTGATTACCCTGCGTGGCAAGACCGGCTGGCGCGAGGTCGAAATCTCCCGCGGCTCCACCGATCAGACCTGCCCCGTCCATGCCCTGACCCAATGGCTGCACTTCGCCCGCATCGACTTCGGCCCGATCTTCACCGCCGTCTCGCGCAGTGGGTTAAAGGCGACGCCAGACCGGCTCAGCGACAAACATGTCGCCCGTCTGATCAAGCAGACCGTCCGCGACGCAGGTTTGCGCCCTGATCTGCCCGAGGCCGAACGCATCAAGCTCTATTCTGGCCATTCATTGCGCGCGGGCCTCGCCAGCAGCGCAGAGGTTGAGGAACGTTATGTGCAAAAGCAGCTTGGCCACGCCTCTGCAGAAATGACCCGCCGCTATCAGCGCAGGCGTGACAGGTTCCGCATCAATCTGACCAAGGCCGCAGGGCTGTAAACCGCCCCCCCCCTGCCCTACTGCAAAGCCTTGCGCCTAAAACGGAGTCTCCAAAGCCGCACCGGTCGGTGCAAAGTCACTGATATTCCCGGTCACAACGATGGCGCCATGGCGCAGTGCCGAAGCCGCGATCATCAGATCAGCACCATTGTGGCCGATCTCGGCCGAGAGTCGTCCCCAGATGCGCGCATCCTCTGCCTCAAAAGCAAGTAGGCGGTCCGAAAAAAGCAGAACAGTCCGATCAAGCCAGCTGCGGAGATCGTTTGCAAACCCCGGGTCGCGCTTCTCCTGCTGGCGAATGCCGCGCTCGATTTCACCCAGTGTGATTACGCTCAGGTATAGGTCCTGCTCGGCCTTACCGCGCAACCAAGCCGCCACCTGAGGCGCACGGTCGGGGCGGCGAACGGCCGAAATGACGTTGGTGT
>CAMFLG010000107.1 GCA_945957495.1 uncultured Pseudorhodobacter sp.
GATTATTACCGGGTCGTCGATGGCGGCAAGCGGCTGCTGTGGGGTGGCAGGATCACCACAAGGGCCGCCTCGTCCGCAGGCATAGCCCGCGAACTTCGGCGGGAAATGATCGGGGCTTATCCGCAACTGCGCGACTTGGCGACAGAGATAAGTTGGTCGGGGCAGATGGGCTATGCCCGGCATCTGATGCCGCAGATCGGGGAAATGCAGCCCGGGGTCTGGCATGCCACGGCCTTTGGTGGGCATGGGCTGAACACCACGGCGATTGCGGGCAAGGTGCTGGCCGAGGCGATCCTGGGGCAAAGCGACCGGATCGCGATGTTCAAACCCTTTGGGTTGGCCTGGGCGGGCGGACCGTTCGGGCTGGCCGCAGCGCAACTGACCTATTGGAAGCTGCAGGCGGAGGATTGGTTGCGCGAACGCTGAGCGCTTTCATCTTGGCGAAAAATATCCCCGCCGGAGGCTCCCGTCCTTTCCGTCGGAGCCTCCGGCGGGGATATTTAGGCCAATGTGAAGCTTGGCTGTTTCAGCTTTGCGTCACGTCGAAATCGTAAAGCCAGTCAAAACGTTTCAGCGCCAGACCGGGGGCAAGGGCGCCGCCCAGCCGCAGGGCACTGTGTGCAAGCACGCGGCTGGCACCCGACAGGTGATAGGCACGGGCATTGCCATTCGCCGCCGCGACGATGCGGGTTGCGCGCGGGGCGCGGCTGGATTGGTAATCGGCAAGCGCCTGATCCAAGGGCAGGCGTGACAGCCGGTCGGCCAGAACCCAGGCATCCTCTAGCCCCATTGACGCACCTTGGGCGAGGAATGGCAGGGTGGGATGGGCGGCATCGCCCAGAATGGCCGCCGCCCCTTCGGGAAGGCGGCGGGCCCAGTGTTTGGCCACCGGATGGCGGAACAGGCCCCACAGATAGACGTCCTGCACCCGTTCCAGCCAGCCGCGCACGCGGGGGGAAAACCCCTCGAAGGCCAGCCGCAGTTCCATCGGGTCATCGCGCAGCGACCAGCTTTCCTCGACCCAGCGCGGGCGCTCTTCCACGGCGACGACATTGCGCAGCGTACCGCCCCGCAGGGGATAGCTGACCAGATGGCGGCCTGCCCCCATATGCACCTCGGCCACCGGGGCGGCATCGCCGTCGGCGGGGATGATCGCGCGCCAGGCCACCTGCCGGGTGAAGAACGGCGCCACCATGCCGTTGAGCGCGTGGCGGGTTTTGGAGTGCAGACCATCGGCACCGATCAGCAGGCCGGGGCGATGTTCAACGCCCAAGGCCGTGGTCAGGCGCGGCACAGGGCCCGACAGATCGACGTTTTCGATCTTTTGCAGCAGATGGATCTGCACGCCCGCGTCGCGCGCGCCTTGGGCCAGAAGCTCGATCAGATCGGCGCGATGGGTGAAGTGATAGCCCTGCCCCGGCCGCAGCCGTGCCAGATCGAGCCGCAGAACCAGATCACCGCCGTAGCCGTCGCGCAACTCGACCGCCTGTGCGCGCATCGAGGCCGCCTCCAGCGCCGCGCCCAACCCCAAGGCGCGCAGCACGGCGGCACCGTTGGGCGAGATCTGCAGGCCTGCGCCGACCTCGCGGATGGCATCGGCCTGTTCCAGAAGCGTGACTTCGGCACCTTTCAGCGCCAGCGCCCGGGCCACGCACAGGCCCGCGACGCCCGCACCCAGAACCGTGATCTGTTGGCCTGCAACGCTCATCCTGCCCCCTGAAATGCACAACGCCGGACCCATCGGCCCGGCGCCATTCTTTGCTGCATGCGCGCGGTTCGCAAGGTGCGCCGGGCGCGGTCAGTCGTCGCGGTGTACTTTTTCGCGGCGCTCGTGCTTTTCCTGTGCCTCAAGCGTCATGGTGGCGATCGGGCGGGCATCGAGCCGTTTCAGGCTGATCGGCTCGCCGGTCATTTCGCAATAACCGAATTCGCCGTCGTCGATCCGGCGCAGGGCGGCGTCGATTTTCGAGACAAGCTTGCGCTGACGATCCCTGGTGCGAAGTTCCAGCGCGCGGTCGGTTTCCTCGGACGCGCGGTCTGCGATATCGGGCACGTTGCGCCCGGAATCTTGCAGGTTATCAATGGTTTCTGCGGATTGATCCAGCAGTTCCTGTTTCCAGATGATCAGCTTGCGGCGGAAATATTCCAGCTGGCGATCGTTCATAAAAGGCTCATCCTCGGCAGGACGATAATCGTCTGGCAGGAAGATTTCGGCTTTCATTGCTGCACTCTCCTCTGTGTCGGTTCGCACCGACAGGTGGTCCATGGGCCTGGCGCACACCTGATGGGCGGGCATGTAACTGATCGTCGCAGCATTGTCACTAGCCGTTGCGACAATCGTGAACGCCACCGTATCGGTGTCGGCGACCCCGCCGGAATGGCCGGTGCCGCCGCTTGCCTTTGGCCGGGGCTGCCACTACTTCGGGGGCAGCGGTGATGGAGCGGCACGATGACAGCCAGATTTGAAGGCAGCGCAACCTATGTGGCCACGGCCGATCTGGCGGTGGCGGTGAACGCGGCGGTGACGTTGCAGCGCCCGCTTCTGGTCAAGGGCGAACCGGGCACCGGTAAGACCGAGCTTGCCCGGCAGGTGGCGCAGGCGCTGAACCTGCGGCTGATCGAATGGCATGTGAAATCCACCACCAAGGCACAGCAGGGGCTTTACGAATACGATGCCGTCAGCCGCCTGCGCGACAGTCAGCTTGGCCCCGGACTGGGGGGCGAGCGGGTAAGTGATGTCACCAATTACATCCGCAAGGGCAAGCTGTGGCAGGCGTTCGAGTCGCCGGGCCGGGTGGTCTTGCTGATTGACGAGGTGGACAAGGCCGATATCGAATTTCCCAATGACCTGTTGCAGGAATTGGACCGGATGGAGTTTCACGTCTACGAGACGGGCGAAACCATCCGCGCGCAGCACCGCCCGGTGGTGATCATCACCTCGAACAACGAAAAAGACCTGCCCGACGCATTTCTGCGGCGCTGTTTCTTTCACTTCATTCGCTTTCCCGATGCCGAAACGCTGGCGGCCATCGTCAAGGTGCATTTCCCCGACATTAAGGACGCGCTGCTGGGCACGGCGCTGACGCAGTTCTTTGAAATCCGCGAGACGGCAGGGTTGAAGAAGAAGCCTTCAACCTCGGAAGTGCTGGATTGGCTGAAGTTGCTGTTGGCAGAGGATCTGGGGCCAGAGGATTTGCGGCGCGAGGGCAAGCATTCCTTGCCGAAACTGCACGGCGCGCTGTTGAAGAACGAACAGGACGTTCATCTGTTTGAGCAGCTGGCCTTCATGGCCAGAAGCCAGCGGTGAATGTGAAGAATCGGTTGCCACGCCTAGGTTTGGCCGCAGTTTTGCCACAAAGTGATCACGCTTGGTCAAAAATTTGCAATTTATTGAAATATTTAGTGATGTCGAAACCGCAAATATCGCGGTTTTGCTGAACCGACAGTCTAGGGATAGTCTGTTGCCAAATTTGAACCATTCAAAACATTGACACATTGCTGCCCAAAACCTGACACTGGCCACATGCTGCGCCTGCTCGCGCTGCCTGCCGTCTGAGAAGGGTTCTTGCACCAAACCTTCTGCCGATCCGTGCCGAAGCTGCCCCTGCCGGGCAGAACAGGCGCCCCGGCAGCGTGGCGATCCCGGCGTTCTGCCGCCGGTTGATTGCCCTGGGTTAGGGGGAAATCTGAACAGCGGCATCGTGGTTCGGGCAGGCCAGCAGAGGCCGCGGCGGCCTTTGTTGCCGCGACCTGTCTGACCCTTCGTGGTTCTGCCTGGCCCGGTCTGCTCTGGGCGAAATCAGGATCATCGGGGGACGGCACATCGGCGATATGGGCTTTGGCCCGGATCTTCGGGGTTTGTGCGGCGGATGTGGGGGCATCCGGGGTGCGGGCTTTGACAGATGGGATGCGTGCATCCTGCGACGGTGGGTCATGGAAAGGGGAAGGCCATTGGCCTTTCCGCAACCCCTAATAGTCGAGCTGCCAAGCTATGCGCCTGTTTCCCTTGATCGCCGTCTGTGCCCTTGCGGGCTGCATGTCCACCCCGGATGCGCAGGTCAGCAAAAGCTATCCAGACCCCACGGCGGGCGGACTGGCCCTGCCCGCGATGCAGACCTTTGGCCCGGTGGCCCGGTCTGCCACCTCGCGCCCGAATGGCGAGATTGCGCAGGATTTTCTGGATCTGGAATTTCAGCTGGAAAGCGGCCGCACTCTGCCGGTGCTGAGCCGGTTTGAAGGCCCGATCACCGTGGCGCTGACCGGGGCTGTCCCGGCCTCAGCCCCGGCGGAAATGTCCAAGCTGATCAACCGGTTCCGCAACGAGGCCGGGCTGAACATCGGCTATTCCGCACCCGGGCAAGACGCGTCGATCACCATTGAATTTCTGCCACGGGCGCAGATGCAGCGGGTCGTGCCGCTGGCCGCCTGTTTCGTGGCGCCGCGTGTGCGCAGTTTCGCCGAATTCAAAGCCTCGCATCGCGGTGGCGCGGCGGATTGGACCAGCGTGACCGAACGGACGCATGCCGCGATCTTTGTGCCCGCAGACACCAGCCCGCAGGAAATCCGCGATTGCCTGAACGAGGAAACCGCGCAGGCGATGGGGCCGCTGAACGATCTGTACCGGCTGCCCGATTCCGTGTTCAACGACGACAATTTCAATTCGGTACTGACCGGGTTTGATATGCTGATGCTGCGGCTGCACTACGCGCCGCAACTGCATTCCGGCATGACCAAGGCGCAGGTTGCGGCCTACCTGCCGGGCCTGTTGGCACAGATGAACCCGGCCGGAAATGTCAGCGGTGCACGCGCCGCCCGGCCAACCCCGCGGGCCTGGGAAGCGGCGGTGGAGGGCGCGTTTTCGCCGCGCTCCTCTGCGGCAACCCGGCAATCGGATTCGGCAAAGATGGTGTCGATCGCCAAGGCGCAGGGGCTGACCGATGCGCGGCTGGCCTTCAGCTATTACGCCGATGGCCGCAGCCTCGCCACCAAAGACCCCGCACAGGCGGTGCAGTTACTGAACGCCGCCAACAGGGTTTATGCGGGCATTCCCGGCGCGCAGGTGCATATGGCGCATGTCGATATGCAACTGGCGGCCATCGCATTGGCGGCGGGTGAACCGGATCAGGCGATTGCCTATGCCGACCGGTCGATCCCGGTGGCACGGCAGGCGGAAAACGCGGCGCTGCTGGCCACGCTGATGCTGGTCAAGGCCGAGGCGCTGGAGGCGTTGGGCGACGCAGCCCAGGCGCGGGCGCTGCGCCTCGACAGTCTGGGCTGGGCGCGCTATGGCTTTGGCGCAGAAGCGCAGGTGCAGGCCCGGCAGGCAGAGATTGCCACACTGGCCGCGCGCGGGCGCAGGGGGTAGGTCTGGCCTGCCCCGGCCAACAGCATAGGGGCAAGGCGTGATCATTCTGGGCGGGTTCATTCTGGGCATGGTGCTGGGCGCCACCACGGCCCTGCGGCGCGGCGGGCGCAAACTGGATGCGCTGCAATATGCGGCCGCCTACGGCATCATTTTTGCGCTGATCGGCCTGTTCATCGACATCTACCTTGGCCACACGCTGTAACCGGGGCCGGTGATGTTTCTGCCGTTTTTCCAGACTCTGCGGAAGGAAGGCGTTCCGGTATCGCTGCGCGAATTCCTGGGCTTTCTGGAGGGGTTGGCGGCGGGGCTTGTGACCTATGATGCCGAAGGGTTCTACTATCTGGCGCGGTCTGCCATGGTCAAGGATGAGCGGCATCTGGATCGGTTTGACCGGGCCTTTTCAGCCACTTTCAAAGGGTTGGAGACGATTTCGGACACGCAGGTGCTGGAGGCGCTGGACCTGCCGCGCGACTGGCTGGAAAAGCTTGCCGAAAAGCACCTGACGGCAGAGGAACGCGCGGCGATTGAGGCCTTGGGCGGGTTTGACAAGCTGATGCAGACGCTGCGGGAACGGCTGGCCGAACAGAAAGTCCGGCATCAGGGTGGCAACAAATGGGTGGGCACCGCCGGAACCTCGCCCTTTGGGGCCTATGGCTACAACCCCGAAGGCGTGCGCATCGGGCAGGATGAAAGCCGCCATCAGCGCGCGGTCAAGGTCTGGGACAAGCGCGAGTTCCGCAATCTGGATGATCAGGTGGAACTGGGCACCCGCAACATCAAGGTGGCCCTGCGTCGGCTGCGCAAATGGGCGCGCGATGGGGCTGCGGAAGAGTTCGACCTGGACGGCACCATCCGCGCCACCGCCGATCACGGCTGGCTGGATGTGCAAACCCGGCCAGAGCGGCGCAACGCGGTGAAGGTACTGCTGTTTCTGGATGTGGGCGGGTCGATGGACCCTTATATCAAGGTGATGGAAGAGCTGTTTTCCGCCGCGCGCAGCGAGTTCAAGCATCTGGTGCCGTTCTATTTTCACAACTGCCTGTATGAGGGCGTGTGGCGCGACAACGCCCGGCGCTGGAATGCGCAGACGCCGACCTGGGACGTGCTGCGCAGCTATGGTTCAGATTACAAATGCATCTTCGTGGGCGACGCCTCGATGAGCCCATATGAGATTTTGCACCCCGGTGGCGCGAATGAACACTGGAACCCCGAGGCCGGGCAAGTCTGGCTGCAGCGCGCCTGCGCGCAGTGGCCGCATCATCTGTGGATCAACCCGGTGCCAGAGGCGCATTGGGGCTATACCCAATCCATCCGGCTGATCCGTGACGCTTTCGGCGGCCGCATGGTGCCGATGACGCTGGACGGTATTTCGCGCGGCATCAAGGAGTTGCGGTGACATGTTCAAGCTTTGGCGCAAGCACAAGATCCTGACCAGCCTGTTCACGCTGGCGCTGATCCTGATGATCTTTTTCGGCGTGCGCACGGTGCGGCAGGCGATCTACTGGTCTGACCCCGCGCATCACAATGAAAGCGTCAAGCCGTGGATGACGGTGGGCTATGTCGGCAAATCCTGGCATCTGGACCCGCGCGCGATTGACGCGCTGGCCGGGTTGCCCCCACCCGTGGAGGGGCATCCCAAACCGCTGGTCGAGATTGCCCGTGATCGCGGCGTGCCGGTGGAGACGGTGATCAAAGAGGTTGAAGCAGCGGTTGCCACGCTGAAACAGGCAGCGCCCGCGCCATGACCGATTGGCTGCTGGCGCTGGTGCCGCAATACGGATTGTGGCTGCTGTTCTTCGTCACGCTGTTTTCCTGCCTTGCGCTGCCGCTGCCCGCCTCGATCCTGATGCTGACGGCGGGGGGATTTGCGGCGGCGGGGGATTTTCTGTTGTGGCAGGCGGTGCTGGCGGCCTTGGCCGGGGCAGTGATCGGCGATCAGATCGGCTATTGGGCCGGGCGCGGCGCCGGGCGGCAGATCGCGGAACGGCGCAAGCAGTATCCGACGCAGGACGGCCTGATCAGCAAAGCGGAACAGATGATGGCCAAGGGTGGTTTCGTGTCGATCTTTCTGACGCGCTGGCTGTTCAGTGCGGTGGGCCCCTATATGAACGTGACGGCGGGCAGCTTGAAAGTCACCTGGATCACGTTCACGATGGCCGGAATTGCGGGTGAGTTGGTGTGGTCGGGGCTGTATGTGGGCTTGGGCTATGGCTTTGGCGGCAATCTGGATGCGGCCAGCGATCTGTTGGGCTCTATCCTGGGCTTTGTCGGCGCGGCGGTGGCGGTGGTTATACTGGGTTATCTGCTGTTCAAGTTGATGAAGAGCGAGCGCTGAAATCTTGCCTTGGCGCGGGCGGCGGATATGGTTGCGCGGCGGGGCAATGGGGGGTTTGGGGTGACACAGCAATATTTCAATCTGGACCCGTCGCTATATGTGCGCGCCGATGTGCTGGACACTGAGCGCAAGGCGATCTTCTGGCGGACATGGCAGTTCGTCGGCCCGGTCAGCGATGTGACAGAGCCGGGTAGTTACCTGACTGTCGATATCGCCGGGCTGGGCGTAATTGCGATCCGCGGCCGCGACGGCGTGCTGCGCGGTTTCAAGAACGTCTGCCGCCATCGCGGCGCGCAACTGTTGCCGGAAGGGCGCGGCAAATGCGGGCTGATCGTGTGCCCCTATCACAAATGGTCGTATTCCGACACCGGGCGGCTGGTGCAGGCGCCTTGGTTTGGCAATGACCCCTCGATCATCCCCGAGGATTGGCCGCTGGAAGAGGTGGCTTTGGACATCTGGCGCGGGCTGCTGTTTGCCAGTGTCGATCCGGTTGAATCGCTTCTGGATCAACTGGGCGATCTGGTGGGCGAACTGGCGGATGAGCCGATGGAAAGCTACACCCAGACCGATACGGCCAAGGTTGAATTCGACGCGAACTGGAAGGTTTACACCGACAATTTTGTCGAGGGCTATCATATTCCCGGCACGCATCCGTCCTTCTATGCCGCGATCAATTTCGAGGAATTTCAGACCACCGCGCATAAGGGCATGGTCAAGATGACCGCCCCACCGAAAGACGGGCTGTTTTATCGCGGCAAATGGCTGTGGATGTGGCCGAACTGGACGCTGTCGCTGTTTCAGGGCGGCATGAACACCAGCCGGATCAATCCCCTTGGCGTGGACCGCACCGAGCAGTGCTATAACTTCTACTTCGCCGATACGTCAGAGGCTGGAGCCGCCGCGCGGGCCGCGACCATCGCGGGCAATCTGGCGGTGGTGCGCGAGGATTACGAGGTTTGTACCACCACCCACCGCAACTATGCCGCCGGGGTCTATACGCCGGGGC
>CAMFLG010000108.1 GCA_945957495.1 uncultured Pseudorhodobacter sp.
CGGGTATTTTAGAACAGGTGAACGCAATTTTGGGCAAATTTGACGCGAATGCCGATCAATTCGCCGGTCAATCCTCGGGGCGCAGGTGGCGCACGCGGGCGCCCCATTCGATGGCGGCGGCGTGCAAACGGTCGATATCAAGCTCCTCGCGCACCTCTTCCAACATGCGCAGTTCCACCTGACGCAGGTTGCCATCGGCTGCGGCCACATCGCAGGCCAGCGCATAGGCGGTTTCGTTAAGACGTTCGGGCAGCGCGTGGCGGATCAGGCCGAACAGGGCGGCAAGGCCGTCTTCCTCTTCGAACAGGTCAAACACGGTTTGCGCCACGACACGGATGCGGTCGGGATCATAGGCGGCGAACACCGGCATGTGGTTGACCATACGCTGGATCGCCACCAGTTCCGGCGTGCGCATCTGTTCGTCCGAGGCAGAGACAGCGATCATCACCGCGACAAGCGCGTCTTGCGGGGAAAGCGAGGCGGGGCGGTGCGGCACTTTGGAAACTCCTGTCTGTTGCGGTGCAGAATATTGACCTGAAGCGGGCGCGGCAATAGAGGAAGGGGCCTGCGGAAACATCGGGTTTCCGCGCGATGGAGGTTAAAGCGATGTCCGCTTTGCGCGATGCTGGGATGAAATCGAAAGCTTGGCCCTTTGAAGAGGCCCGCGCACTGCTGAAACGCTATGAAAAGATGGCGCCGGAAAAGGGCTATGTGCTGTTTGAAACCGGCTATGGCCCGTCGGGCCTGCCGCATATCGGCACCTTTGGCGAGGTGGCGCGCACCACGATGATCCGCCGCGCCTTCGAGGCGATTTCGGATATTCCGACGCGGCTGATCTGCTTTTCCGACGATGTGGACGGTATGCGCAAGGTGCCGGAAAACGTGCCGCAGCAAGAGATGTTGCGCCAGCACATGCAAAAGCCGCTGACCAGCGTTCCCGACCCTTACGGCGAGTACGAGAGCTTTGGTGCGCATAACAACGCCATGCTGCGGCGGTTTCTGGACACGTTCGGATTCCAGTATGAATTCATCAGCGCCACCGAGTTCTATAAGTCCGGGCGGTTCGACGACACGCTGAAGCTGGCGACCGAACGCTATGACGCGATCATGAAGATCATGCTGGCCAGCTTGCGCGATGAGCGGCAGCAGACCTATTCCTGTTTCCTGCCGATCCATCCCGAAACCGGGCGGGTGCTGTATGTACCGATGAAGCATGTCGATGCGGTGAACCACACCATCACCTTTGACGATGAAGACGGGCGCGAATGGACGCTGCCGGTGACGGGCGGGCATGTGAAACTGCAATGGAAGCCGGATTTCGGCGCCCGCTGGGCGGCGCTGGATGTGGATTTCGAGATGTATGGCAAAGACCATTCCACCAACACCCCGATCTATGACGGGATTTGCGAGGTGTTGGGCGGGCGCAAGCCGAACCACATGACCTATGAGTTGTTCCTGGATGATCAGGGCCAGAAGATTTCGAAATCCAAAGGCAATGGCCTGACGATTGACGAGTGGCTGACCTATGCCTCGACCGAATCGTTGTCCTATTTCATGTATCAAAAGCCCAAGACGGCGAAGCGGATGCATTTCGACGTGATCCCGCGCGCGGTGGATGAGTACCATCAGCAACTGCGCGCCTATCCGACGCAGGACATTGACGCGCAGGTGTCGAACCCGGTCTGGCATATTCATCAGGGCAATCCGCCCGCCTCGCATATGGTGGTGCCGTTCTCGATGCTGCTGAACCTGGCGTCGGTGGCCGGGGCCAAGGATGCCAAGGGGCTGTGGGGCTTCATCAAACGCTATGCGCCCGAAGCCTCGCCCGAGGCCAACCCCGATCTGGATGCGGCGGCGGGATTTGCGGTGCGCTATTTCGCCGACAAGATCGCCCCGACCCGGGTGTTCCGTCTGCCCGACGACCGCGAACGCGCGGCGATGGAAGATCTGCGCGCGCGGCTGGCGGTTTGGCAGGGCGGCCTGGACGACGAGGCGCTGCAGTCGATGGTGTTTGCCGTCGGCAAGGACCACGGGTTCGAGCCGCTGCGCGACTGGTTCAAGGCGCTGTATGAGGTGCTGCTGGGCGCCAGCGACGGGCCGCGTTTTGGCGGGTTCATCGCACTTTATGGCATCGAGGAAAGCATCGCTTTGCTGGATCGCGGGCTGGCGGGGGAATTGGTGGCCGCCTGAGGCCACTCCGAAGCCTTGAACAAGATCGGCGACGCTGCGCAAGTGGCGTTGCCCTCAGGTTGATCGCCAGACCTGCCACCAGACGCGCCAGCGGTCTGCCAGCGCCTGCGGTTCATCGGCAAACAGGCGGCGTGACAGCGGATGCGCCTTGGCCAACAGCGCGTTCTGCCGCGCCTTGCCCGCCTTCAGAATCGCCGCCGCCGCGCGCCCGTTCGGCAGGCGGGTGACAAGCATCGAGATATCCTGATATTCGCCCAGCATGTCGCCCAAGGCGCCCGCCGCCGCCACCTGCGGGTGCATCATGTCGGGCCAGATCGGTGCCAGAAACCGCGCCTGATGCCAGTGGTCCTTTACCCGTTTGCGCCAGTCATGCACGATGTCTGCCCCCGGTTCGGTGCGGGCGGCCAGCTCATCGGCCCGCGCCGCCTTCAGACAGCGGGTCAGCCCCTGTTCCAGCGCGTCAAAGCCCTGCCGCCTGATCTTCCAATCGGGCACCTCGGATTGCAGGGCGGTGAGGCGGGCGGCGAAGGCATCAAGTTGCTGCGCCAGAAGTTCCGGGGCAAGCGCGGCCTGCAAGCGCGCCTCGAACCTGGCGCGCAGCGGGGCGGCCTTATCAGCGTCACCTTCCTTTGCCAGCGCATCAAAGGTCCAGAGTGCCACCTGAGCATCGCGCAGCGCGGCAATCTCGCGCGCGGCGTCGCGCAGGGCGGCATTTGTGGCCGCATAGGCGGGAAACACCGGGCGCACCAGCCGGATCAGGCCGCGCAGATGCTTGACCGCCTTGCGGGCCTGATGCACCCGATCCGCCAGCGCCACATCGGTTTTCGGCAGCACGGACAGGGCTGCGGCGAACTCATCCGCCGCGACCCGCCGGATGGCGGCGGGAACATGCGCATCGTCTTTGCGGATCGCATAGGTCAAGACGGGTCTCCGTTATACTGTCAGGCTATGCGAAAACCTTGCGCCGGTATAGCGGGGGAATGGGTTGGCAAATTGGCGCAGGGTGTCAGGCCTTGGGCCGGTGCGCCTTGATCAATGTGGAGTCAGTTTCAATCCGCGCGGCGCCGATCAGGTCAAGGCAATAGGGCACGGCGGCAAACACCGCCTCCAGACTGGTGGAAATCGCGTTCGGGCTGCCGGGCAAGGTGATGATCAACGTGCGGCCGCGCACGCCCGCGCCCTGCCGCGACAGGATGGCGGTGGCGACCACGCGGCTGTTGGCGGCGCGCATCGCCTCGCCAAAACCCGGCAGATCAAAGCTGATCACATCGGCCACCGCCTCGGGGGTCTGATCGCGGGGCGAAGGGCCGGTGCCGCCGGTGGCCAGGATCAGATCGGCGCCCCAATTGTCGGCCAGATCGCGCAATTCCGCCGCCACTTCGGCGCGGCCATCCGGGGTGATCCGGCGCAGAACCTCGACCGGCGTGGTGATGGTGCGGCGCAGCCATTCCTCGCAGGCGGGGCCGCCGCGATCTTCGTATTCGCCCTTCGCGGCGCGGTCGGAAACGGTGAGAACGGCAATACGGGGCATGGTACACTCCTTTGCCACAGGCTTCGCGCCAATCGGCGCGGGGTTCAACCCCCTTGCTTGCCGCCCTGCCGGATCGGGCGTAGCTTGGGCGGCAGCTTTCCTGGCAACAAAGGCCAATCCTTGCAGAAATCCCTTGCCGATCTTGGCTGGACGACCCATTTCGCCGACCAGATCGGCCCCGACGATGCCGGGCTGACCCCGGCGCGGCTGGCACTGTTGCACCGGGGGCGGATGGATGTGCTGACCGAAGGCGGCCCGGCAGAGCTGATCTGCCCGCCGAACATGGCGGTTTCAACGCTGGCGGTGGGCGATTGGGTGCTGGGCGATGGCGCGCGCGTGGTGCGGCTGTTGCAGCGTCACAGCCTGTTGCAGCGCCGCGCGGCGGGCACGGGGACCGAGACGCAACTGATCGCGGCCAATGTCGATACGATGTTCATCGTGTCCTCCTGCAACGCCGATTTCAACGAAGGCCGGTTGGAACGCTATCTGGTCCTGGCACATGCGGCGGGGATCGAGCCGGTGGTGGTGCTGACCAAGGCCGATCAGGCCGACCCCGCGCCCTATGTGGAGGCCGCCCGCGCGCTGTCGCAGGATCTGGCGGTGCTGGCGGTGAATGCCAAAGATCCGACGGTGGCCGCGGCCTTGGCGCGCTGGTGTTCCGCGGGGCAAACGGTGGTGTTGCTGGGATCATCCGGCGTGGGAAAATCGACGCTGGCCAATGCCTTGGCGGGCGCCAATCTGGCGACGGGCGATATTCGCGAGGATGACGCCAAGGGGCGGCATACAACGACGGCGCGCTTTTTGCTGCCGATTCCGCAGGGCGGCTGGCTGATCGACACGCCCGGCGTGCGCGAATTGCAACTGACCGATGTGGCAGAGGGCATCGGAATTTTATTCTCGGACCTTGCCGAACTGGCAACGCAGTGCCGGTTCCGCGATTGTCAGCATGGGGTGGAACCCGGCTGCGCGGTACAGGCGGCGATTGCGGCGGGTACGATCGACCCCGCCCGCCTGCCCCGCTGGCGCAAGCTGGTGGCGGAAGAACAGGCCAATTCCGGCGCGATGGCGATGGCAAAGACACGGGCGGCGGGGAAATTTACCAAGAAGTCGGCGGCCAAACGCCGGTTCAACTGAAATGTTGCAACGACGGGGGCTTTGCGCCCCCGCGCGCCCTTCGGGCGCTGCCCCCGCAGAGTATTTCTGCCAAGATGAAGGCAAATTTTAATCAATTTGTCCGGGTTGAGTGGCCCAAAGCCGCTGCGCCTCTGTTTCCACGGCGCAGGGGCGGCGGGCGCGCAGACGGATCAGGGCGGCGCCCGCGTCTTCGCCCGCCTCGACCATCAGGCGCAGCACGATCATGCCAGAGCGGCCACACCCCCCCATGCAGTGCAACAGAACGCGGTCGCCATTGGCCAGTGCCTCATGGATCAAGGGTGACAGCGCGGGCCAGCCGGTTTCGGGCGTGCTGTAATCGGTGATCGGGAAGGCCCGCCAAAGCGTGCCGTTCCGCGCCAGATCGGCGGGCAGATCGGGGGCTGTGGCCTCACGTTCGGCATGGGTGGTCAGGCTGATCACCAGCGCCGGGTGCCAGGCCAGAAGATCGGCCAGATCGCCCGCATAGTCGCCACCCCGCCCCGGCATCGGCGAAATCGCCAGCAGACCTGCGCCCAGATTGATTTCTGCGATTGTCAGACCCATCTGTGCCTCATCGGTTTACCTTGTCCGCTGCGCACCGTAGTCTTCTTACACCCGAATCCAAGGTTGCTTTATGACAGACGCCCCCGAGCAGACCTATCAGGTTCTTGCCCGCAAATACCGCCCCGCCACCTTTGCCGATCTGGTTGGGCAAGAGGCGATGGTGCGCACGCTGAAGAACGCCTTCGCGGCGGACCGGATTGCGCATGCCTTCATCATGACGGGGATTCGCGGCACTGGCAAAACCACCACGGCGCGGATCATCGCCAAGGGGCTGAACTGCGTTGGCCCCGATGGCAAGGGCGGCCCCACGACCGAACCTTGCGGGCAATGCGAGCCCTGCCGCGCCATTGCCGAAGGCCGGCATGTGGATGTGATGGAGATGGACGCGGCCAGCCGCACCGGCGTCGGCGATATCCGCGAAATCATTGAATCCGTTCACTATCGCGCGGCCTCTGCCCGCTACAAGATCTACATCATCGACGAAGTTCACATGCTGTCCACCAGCGCCTTCAACGCGCTGTTGAAAACGTTGGAGGAGCCGCCCGCGCATGTGAAGTTCATTTTCGCCACCACCGAGATTCGCAAGGTGCCGGTCACGGTGCTGTCGCGCTGCCAGCGGTTCGACCTGAAACGTATCGAACCAGAGGTGATGATCGCCCTCTTGCGCAAGATCGCGGATGGCGAGCGTGCGGCGATCAGCGATGGCGCACTGGCGATGATCACCCGCGCGGCGGAAGGATCGGCCCGCGATGCCACCTCTCTGCTGGATCAGGCGATTTCCAACGGCGCGGGCGAAACCAGCGCCGAACAGGTGCGCGCCATGCTGGGGCTGGCCGACCGTGGCCGGGTGCTGGACCTGTTCGACATGATCATGAAGGGTCAGGCGGCGCAGGCCCTGTCGGAACTGTCGGCGCAATATGCCGATGGCGCCGATCCGATGGCGGTGCTGCGCGATCTGGCCGAGATCACGCATTGGATTTCCGTCATCAAGATCACGCCCGAGGCGGCGGACGACCCCACCACGCCGCAGGACGAACGCGCGCGTGGTCTGGTGATGGCGCAAGGCTTGCCGATGCGGGTGCTGTCGCGGATGTGGCAGATGCTGTTGAAGGCGATTGAAGAGGTGGCGCTGGCCCCCAACGCGATGATGGCGGCAGAGATGGCGGTGATCCGCCTGACGCATGTGGCCGATCTGCCCGACCCCGAAACCTTGGTGAAGAAACTGCAATCGCAGGCGGCACCCGCCTATTCGGGCGGTGCCCCGGCAGGCGGCGGCGGTGGCGGCATGGTGCATTCGGCGATCCGCATGGCACCGTCGGCGCCCACGCGCGGGCCGGTGATGCAGGGCGGGCGGGCCCTGGCCCTGGCCGAAAGCCCACTGACAGTTTACGCCAGCTTTGCGCAGGTGGTGGAGTTGATCCGCGAAAAGCGCGACATGCCCTTGTTGATGGAGGTCGAACGCAGCCTGCGTCTGGCGAAATACTCCCCTGGCCGGATCGAATTTGAACCGGCGGCGGGGGCGGCACCTGACCTTGCCGCGCGGCTGGGCCAGCGGCTGCAGGGCTGGACCGGCGCGCGTTGGGGCGTGTCGGTGGTGTCCACAGGCGGGGCCGCGACGATTGCCGAAGAGCGTGACCGCGAAGAAAACGCGGCGCGGGCCGAGGCGATGCAGAACCCGCTGGTGCAGGCGGTGATGGCGGCCTTTCCGGGCACGAAGATTTCGGAAATCCGCTCTGCCGAAGCCATGGCGCAAAGTGCGGCAGCCGAGGCCCTGCCGGAAGTGGAAGATGAATGGGATCCGTTTGAAGATGACTAAGGAGTTGACATGCTGAAAGGTTTGGGCGGCATCGGCGATATGGGCAAGATGCTGAAGGCCGCACAGGAAATGCAAGGCAAGATGGCCGAGCTGCAAGAGGAACTGGGCCGAACCGTGGTGATCGGCGAAGCCGGGGCCGGTCTGGTCAAGGCACGCTGCACCGCCAAGGGCGAGGTGACGGGGCTGGATATTGACCCGTCGATCCTTGTCGCCTCGGAAAAGGAAGTGGTCGAAGACCTGATCATCGCCGCGATCAAGGATGCGCAGGTCAAGGCCAATGCCCGCAGCCAATCGGAAATTCAGCGCATGGCGCAGGCGTTGGGCCTGCCGCCCGACATGAAGCTGCCCTTCTAAATGAACGATACCGCCGGCATCGAAACGCTGATCGAGCTGATGGCCCGCCTGCCGGGCCTTGGCCCGCGTTCGGCACGGCGGGCGGTGCTGGCGCTGTTGAAAAAGCGCGGGCAGTTGATGGCCCCCTTGGCGCAGGCGATGGCCGAGGTGGCGCTGACGGCGAAGGATTGCGTGATCTGCGGCAATATCGGCACCGCCGAGATTTGCCCGATCTGCGCCGATCCGGCGCGGGCGACGGGCGAGATTTGCGTGGTGGAGGATGTCGCGGATCTGTGGGCGATGGAGCGCGGTCAGGCCTTCAAGGGCCGCTATCACGTTCTGGGCGGCACGCTTTCGGCGCTGGACGCGATCGGGCCGGACGAATTGGGCATTCCGCGATTGCTTGCGCGGGTGACGGATGAGGCCGTGCGCGAGGTGATCCTGGCGCTGAATGCCACCGTCGATGGCCAGACCACCGCACATTATCTGGCCGAAACGCTGGCGCCGACGGGGGTGCAGATCACCTCGCTGGCGCAGGGTGTGCCGATTGGCGGCGAGTTGAACTATCTGGACGACGGCACGATCAGCGCCGCCTTGCGCGCGCGCAAACGGTTCTGACGGCAGGCGAACCGCCGGGCCAAACCCGCCAAAACACAGCCGAAACGCCGGTTTTTTCTTGATTTGAGGCAAAACTGGCCCCATATCAAACGGTGCGACGTTATCTCTACTCGATCCCTGTCTCCGTTTTCGGCCACAGCATTCGACCAGGCTGACTGCGCCGGGCCGCCGCAATCTCGCGGGCGGCATTGCTAAAGGAGGGTTCACGATGGCTAAGGGCACCGTGAAATGGTTCAATGAAACCAAAGGCTACGGCTTCATTGCCCCGGAAGGCGGCAAGAAGGACGTGTTCGTTCACATCACCGCGTTGGAGCGTGCCGGTCTGCGGTCGCTGAAAGACGGCCAACCGGTGACGTTCGATATCGAAGCAGGCCGTGACGGCCGCGAATCGGCAACGAACCTGGCATTGGCCTGAACCGGTCCGGCCTTTGCGCCGGGCATGCGCAATTGGAAAGGGGCGGGTTTTCGGACCCGCCCCTTTTTCCATGATAGCCTTTGGGTCAGA
>CAMFLG010000109.1 GCA_945957495.1 uncultured Pseudorhodobacter sp.
GCTTTGGGCGATCCCGGCCTATGTGGCGGGGCCCTTGCTGATGGTGTTCCTGATCATGGTGCTGCCCGATGGCGCCGTGCCCTACGGCTGGGGCGGGCTGTTTGATGCGCGCATCTTGCTTCCGCTGACCGTTCTGTCCTTTCAGCCCATCGCCCTGATCCTGCGCCAGACCCGCGCCGCAGTGGTCGAGGTGATGAGCGAGGATTACGTTCGCACCGCCCGCGCCAAGGGCGTGCCCGAAACCGTCGTGGCCCTGCGCCATATCCTGCGCCCGGTGCTGACACCCGTGGTCACGCAACTGGGGCTGATCATGATCACCATCGTCAACGGCGCAATCTTTGTGGAACTGGTGTTCGGCCTGCCCGGATTGGGGCGGCTGACCGTGCAGGCGCTGACCAATTCCGATTTCCCGGTGATCCTTGCGATCACCCTGATCGGGTCGTTCCTTGTCATGGCCTCAAACCTGCTGGTCGATCTGCTGTACCCGCTGCTGGACCCGCGCGCCTCTGGCATGAAGGAGGCACGCTGATGTCGGATGAACGCCCGACGAGCCTGTGGCGCGACGCGTGGAAGCGCCTGCGCCGCAACAAACTCGCCGTCACCGGCCTGTTCGTGGTGCTGGCCCTGTTGTTGATCGCCCTGATCGGGCCGTGGATCACGCCCTATGATTTCCTCAGCCAGAATCTGGACGCCCGCAACATGGCGCCAAGCTGGGCGCATCCCTTCGGCACCGATGATCTGGGCCGTGATGTTCTCAGCCGGGTGATCTATGGCGCGCGCACGGCGTTTCTGGTGGCGATCTGCGTGACGGCGATTGCCTTGGCGATCGGCATTGTGCTGGGCGCCATCGCCGGGTTTTACGGCGGCCCGTTTGACCGCTTCATGATGTGGTTCACCGATATGACCATGTCGGTGCCGCAACTGCTGCTGGTCGTGGTCATCAACGCCTCGCTGAAGCAACCGATCAGCTCCTGGATGGAACAGATGTATCTGCAAACGCTGAACCCGATCTGGCGCAATTCGGCCATTGTCGATTTCGTGCTGGTGTTCGGCACCATGGCGCTGATCTCCTGGCCGCCCTATGCCCGACTGGTGCGCGCGCAGGTGCTGTCCATCCGCAACCGCCCCTATGTGACGGCGGCGCGCGCGCTGGGTCTGACCAACCGCATCATCCTGCGCCGCTATGTCATGCCCAACGCGATGGGGCCGCTGATCGTGGCAGTTTCAGCAGGCCTGGGCACCGCGATGGTGCTGGAATCGGCCTTCTCTTTCCTTGGCGTCGGGGTCAACCCGCCAACGCCCAGCTGGGGCAACATGATTTCCGACGGGCTGCGGGTCTGGACGAATTATCCGCACCTTCTGGTCGCGCCCGCTGCTGTGCTGGCCGTTGTCACCGTGGCCTTCAACTTTCTGGGCGACGGTCTGAACGACGCACTGAACCCGAAAGGGCAAAAATGACCGCGCTGTTGGAAATCAAGGGCCTGACCATCGACATCGCCCGCGATGACGGGCCCGCTCGGGTGGTCGATGGCATCACCCTTAGCCTGCAGCAAGGCGAAAGCCTGGGCATCGTGGGCGAATCCGGTTGTGGCAAAAGCCTGACGATGCTGTCGCTGGTGGGCCTTCTGCCCAACCGCATCCGCGCCACCGGCGGCACGGCGATGTTCGGCGGGCGCGATCTGCTGAAGATGAATGCACGCGAGTTGCGCGCCGTGCGCGGATCAGAAATCGGCTTTATCTTTCAGGATCCGATGACCAGCCTAAACCCGGTGATGCGCATTGGCGATCAGATTGCCGAGGCGCTGATCTATCAGAAATCCATCCCCAAACCCGCCGCCCTGTCCCGCGCTGAAGAGCTGCTTGCCCTCGTCGGCATCCCCAGCCCGAAAGACCGCATGACCGCCTATCCGCACGAATTGTCCGGCGGCATGCGTCAGCGGGTGATGATCGCCATGGGTCTTGCCGGCGGGCCGAAACTGCTGATCGCGGACGAACCCACGACGGCGCTGGATGTCACCATTCAGGCGCAGATCGTCGATCTGGTGCGCGACCTGAAATCGAAATCCGATATGTCGGTGGTCTGGATCACCCATGATCTGGCGCTGATTGCCGGTCTGGCTGACCGCATCGCCGTTCTTTATGCCGGAACCGTGGTCGAGGATGCGCCGGTCAACGCCATTTTTGACCGCCCCACCCACCCCTATACAAGGGGGCTTCTGGCCTCGCTGCCCACGCTGTCCGATCAGCCGATGGCGCGGCTGGCCTCGATCGGTGGCACCCCGCCCGAACCCGGCCGCCGCCCGCCCGGCTGCCCGTTTGCGCCGCGCTGCGCCATGGCGATTGCCGCCTGCGCCGACGCCGTGCCGCAACTGACCGCCGTTCCCGGCAGCGACCCGCGCCACCGCGTCGCCTGTATCGTCACCACCCGCGAGGCCACGGCATGACCGCGCCCCTTCTGCAAATCCGCAACCTGAAAAAACACTTCGACCTGCGCCTTGGTGCCTTCGGCGAAAAGGGCGCGCGGGTGCATGCGCTGGATGACTTCACCGTCGATATTGTCGAGGGCGAAACGCTCAGCCTTGTCGGCGAAAGTGGCTGCGGCAAGTCAACCACCGGTTTTGCCATCCTGAACCTGCACCGCCCCTCTGGCGGATCGGTGATCTACAAGGGCACCGATCTTGCGGGCCTGGACGAAGACGCCATGCGTCCCTTCCGCCGCGATCTGCAGATCGTGTTCCAAGACCCCTATTCAACCCTCAACCCCCGCATGACGATTGGCGAGGCGCTGAGCGAACCGATCCTGTTTCACGCCCTGGCCAGCAAGGCCGAACTTCCTGCCCGCCTTGCGCAACTGCTGGCGGATGTCGGCCTTTCCCCCCGCTTTGCCAGCCGCTACCCGCACGAATTGTCAGGCGGGCAGCGCCAGCGCGTCGCCATCGCCCGCGCCTTGGCCTGCCAGCCACGCTTTATCGTCTGTGATGAGGCGATTTCGGCGCTGGATGTCTCGGTTCAGGCGCAAATCCTGAACCTGCTGCTGGATTTGCAGGAAAAATACCAGCTGACCTATCTGTTCATCGCGCATGATCTGGCCGTGGTGCGCCATATCAGCGACCGCGTGGGCGTGATGTATCTGGGCCGTCTGGCCGAACTCGCCCCATCGGCCAGCCTGTTTGCCACCCCATTGCACCCCTATACCCGCGCGCTGTTGTCTGCCGTACCAGAGGCCAATCCTCGCGCCCCGCGCGACCGGCAGATGCTGCAGGGCGAGGTGCCTAGCCCGCTGTCACCCCCATCCGGTTGCCGGTTTCACAGCCGCTGCCCCTTGGCGCGCGAAACCTGCCGCAGCCAGATCCCCGAAATGCGCGCG
Organism: uncultured Pseudorhodobacter sp.; assembly: GCA_945957495.1. Taxonomy (GTDB): domain Bacteria; phylum Pseudomonadota; class Alphaproteobacteria; order Rhodobacterales; family Rhodobacteraceae; genus Cypionkella. The sequence goes on from CAMFLG010000109.1 coordinate 3,368, forward strand.
GTTGCCCCCGGCCACCTTGTCGCCTGTCACGCCGTCACCTCGGCCACATCCACCAATTGGGAGGCGTCGGAATGACCACGCTCATCGGCATTACAATGGGCGAGCCTGCGGGCGTCGGCCCGGAAATCATCCTGAAATCGCTGGCCCAGATGACCCCGGATCAGCGCGACGGCTACCGCATCTTTGGCAACCGCGACATGCTTGCGGCGGCAGAAGAGGTGCTGCAAACCGGCATGGATCTGGCCCGCCTGAACATCCACCACACCGACATTCCCGGCCCGCGCATCGGCTTTGGCCAGTTGGACCCGCGCGGCGGTGAGGCGTGTTTTCGCTTTATCGAGGCCGCCGTGCGCGAGGCAGAGGCAGGCAAGATCGCCTGCATCGTGACCGCGCCCATCAACAAGGCCGCGCTCAACGCCGCAGGCCATCACTATGACGGCCACACCGGCATGCTGGCCAGCCTCACCGGCAGCAAAACCAGCTTCATGCTGCTGGCGTCAGAGCGGCTGAATGTGATCCATGTTTCCACCCATGTCGCGCTGAAAGAGGCCATTGCGCGCGCCACCACCGCCCGCATTCTGGCGACGATCCGCGCCGGTCACGCGCATTTCGCCCGCTTTGGCACCGCCCCCCGCATCGCCGTGGCCGGGATCAACCCGCATTGCGGCGAAGGCGGGCTGTTCGGATCGGAAGACGATGATCAGGTCGCCCCCGCCGTGGCACTGGCGCAGGCAGAGGGCATCAATGTGGTCGGCCCCATTCCCGGCGATACCGTCTATCACCGCGCCTATAACGGCGCCTTCGATCTGGTGATCGCCGAGTACCACGATCAGGGCCATATCCCGATCAAGCTGGTGGCCTTTGACACCGCCGTCAACGTCTCGGTCGAACTGCCGATTGACCGCTGCTCGGTCGATCACGGCACCGCCTTTGACATCGCCGGCACAGGCCGCGCCAACAACACCAACCTCAACCACGCGCTGGCTTATGCCGCCAAACTTGCCGCGCATCCGAAAGCAAAACCATGAGCCTTCCTGTCACCGGCGTCTATTGCGCCTCGGCCACGCCCGTTCTGGCCGATCTGTCGCCCAACCTACCCGCCTTCACCGCGCATTGCCGCTGGTTGATCGGCGAGGGCTGTGATGGCGTGGCCCTCTTGGGCACCACGGGCGAGGCGAATTCGTTTTCCAGCGCCGAACGCAAGGCGATCCTTGAGGCAGCCTTGGCAGGCGGCCTTGCCCCCGGCCAGTTGCTGCCCGGAACCGGCACAGCCAACATCCCCGAAACCGTCGATCTGACCCGGCATGCGCTGGCGCAGGGCGTGACCCGCGTGGTGATGCTGCCACCGTTCTACTACAAGGGCGTCAGTGACGATGGCCTTTACGCCGCCTATTCCCGCACCATTGAGGCGATTGGCGACGCGCGCCTGCAAGTGATCCTTTACCATATCCCGCAGGTGTCCGGCGTGGCGATCAGCCACGATCTGATTGACCGCCTGCGCAACGCCTTCCCGCAAACCGTGGTCGGCATCAAGGATTCCGCCGGAAAGCTGGACAACATGCAGGCGATGATTGCCCGCTTTGCCGATTTCTCGGTGCTGGCCGGGGCCGACCCGCTGTTGCTGCCCCTGATGAAAATGGGCGGCGCGGGCTGCATCACCGCCACGTCAAACCTTGTCGGGCGCGATCTGGCGCTGGTCTATCGCGGCGCGAATGACCCGGCACAGGCCGACGCGGTTGCTGCCGCACAGGCCCGGATCGAGGCGTTCCGCAACCTGTCGAATTCCTACGTCCAACTGCCCGCCATCAAAGGCATGATCCGCTATCTGACCGGTGACGCCGGGTGGAGCCGGATGCGCCCGCCACAGGTCGATCTGACCGCGGCAGAGCGGGCAGACCTGCGCGCGAAACTTGTGACGATTGGCGCCACGGTTCAAGGGGACTGACATGATCAACTACGCCCAACCCCTTCGCCTGCACCAACCCCACCGCTTTGAGTTCGGCGCTGGCACCGCCGCGCAACTGGGCGATTGGGCCAGATCGTCCGGCTTTGCCCGCATTCTGGTGCTGACCTCGCCCAGCGTTGCCGCACTGGTGAACCGGCTGGAATTGCCCGGCCAGATCACCGTCTTTGCCGCCGTGCAGCCAGAACCCGACACCACCAACCTGTCCGCCGCCATTGCCGCAGCCCAGGCTGTTGACCCCGATCTGATCGTTGGCTTTGGCGGTGGTTCGGTGATGGATGTGGCAAAGCTTGTCACCGTTCTGCGCGGCGGTGTGCCGCTGGCCGATGTGATCGGCCCGAACAAGGTGACAGGCCGCCTGAATGCGCTGGCGCTGGTGCCAACCACGGCGGGCACAGGGTCAGAGGCCGGTATCCGCGCGCTGGTGACGGATGCCACCACCCTGAACAAGGTCGCGGTTGAAAGCCCCTATCTTCTGGCCGATATGGTCGCCCTTGACCCCGATCTGACCATGTCGGTCCCCCCCGCCGTCACCGCCGCCACCGGCATTGACGCCATGGCGCATTGCGTCGAGGCTTTCACCAACCGCAAAGCGCATCCGCTGATCGACAACTACGCCCGCATGGGGTTTTCACTGGTCGCGCGCTATCTGCCCCGCGCCGTTGCCGATGGAACAGATGCCGAGGCGCGCGCGGCCCTGCTGCTGGCCAGCTATTACGGCGGCATCTGCCTTGGCCCGGTGAATACGGCGGCAGGGCATGCCTTGGCCTATCCCTTGGGCACAAGGCTGAAACTGCCGCACGGGCTGGCCAATGCGGTGATCTTCCCGCACGTTCTGGCCTTCAACCTGCCCGTCACCCCCGCCAAAACGGCTGAGGTCGCAACCGCCCTTGGCCTGCGCGCCGATGATCAAGCCGCCCTGCTGGAAACGGCGAGCCAATGGTGCCGCAATCTGGGGGTGGAAATGCGCCTTTCCGCCCTGGGGGCCACGCAGGCCGACCTGCCCGCATGGGCCAGCGAAGCCCACGCCATCCGCCGCCTGATGGACAACAACCCCCGCGAGATGAGCGTGGATGAGGTTCTGGCGATCTACACCGCCGCCTTCTGAGCCTACTTCGACGACAGGTCCAGCAACCGCCCCTCAAACAACCGGTCCCGCGATCCGCCCACATGCGCGGCCATCGCGGCCCGGGCGGTTTCCGCCTCGCCCCGCGCAATCGCTGCGAAGATATGCGCGTGTTCGTCCAGCACATGATCCAAGCCCCCGCGCACGGTCTGCAGCGACAGGCCGTGAAACTTCATCCCCACCGCGATGTGATCCTTCAACGCCCGCATCGAGGTTTCGAAATACTGGTTGTTGGCCGCCGCCGTGATCGCCAGATGAAATCCGAAATCGGCATCCTCCCGGTGACTGCGCCGCTCGGTTGCGTCGCGCATCAGTTGCAGCAGGTTTTCGATCTCTGCCAGATCCGCCGCACTGCGCCGCCCCGCCGCCAGCGCCGCCGCCGCCGGTTCAATCGTCAGCCGGAACTCATAGCAGCGCTGCAAATCCGCAATCGTCTCAAGCGGTTGAAAGGCCAATGGTTTCGGCACCACCGTCGTGCTGATATAGCTGCCCGACCCCTGCCGCGATGTGACCAACCCCTCATCCCGCAACCGCTTCAGCGCCGCGCGGATCACTGGGCGCGACACGTCAAACTGCCCGGCCAGCGCGTTTTCGCCCGGCAGACGCTCTTCCTCGGCATATTCACCATTGGCAATGGCGCGCCGGATGCTGTCATAAACTACATCCGCCAGAAGGATCGACTTCGGCCGATCCGCCATCACCACCCCAGCCTTGTTCATCACGTCCCTCCGTCCTTGCGCGGCGCGTCCTGCAGCAGCAGGTGCAGCGTTTCCGGCCCGCCGAACCCGCCCGATTTTGCAACGATCAGCGGCGCATCCGGGCGGTCCAGCGCCCGGCACAGCGGCAACCCAGGCAACACCTCTGCCAGAACCTGCAACTGCCCCACGCCCATTTCGGCCAGCACCGCCGCTGCCGTCTCGCCGCCTGTCAGCACCAGACAAGCCCGCCCTGCCACCAGATCGCGCACGAATGCCTGCGCCAACGCGCGGCTGACATCCTGCGCGGGTGCCAAGGCATCGCCCGGCACCGCCTGCAGAATGGCCACATCGCCGCCCGCCCGGCCGCCGCTGTAGCAGCCATTCGGCGCCGCAAGATAGACGGCCCCCGGCTGTGCCTGCCGCAAGTCCTTAACCTGCTCAACCGTGATCGGGTCGCGCGATCCGACGGCAAAGGCAATCGGGCGCGGCAAGGGCAGATCAACCGCCACAGCACCACCGACGCCGCTCATAGACCGCGCGAGGCCCGCTGAAAGCCCCCGCGCCCCAATCAGCAACACATCGCGGCCAATCCCGGCCAGAAGCGCGTCCATATCGGCATCGGTCCGCGCATCCGGCACCTGCAACGCAATCCCCTGCGCCCCCGCCACAACCTGCGCCACGTCGATGGGCGCAGCGACGCCAAAACCGCGCAACTGCCCATCCACCACAACGCGCCCCATCGCCGGGATCGCCGGGCAAATCACCGCCTTGGTCTGGCCCAGCACCTGCGCCAACGCGGCCACCTCCACCGCGATATTGCCCTTCATCCGCGAGTCGATCTTCTTGAAAACCCGCGGCACAGACCGCAGCGCCGCAGCCACAGCCCGCACCGCCTGTGCTGCTGCCTCTGGCGGCATCTCGCGGCTATTGGTGGAAATCGCCAACACCTCGGCATCCCGCTCGAACGCCGCCGCCAGATGCGTCGGCTCCGTCACCACCACGCAACGCATCCCGGCCTCTGCAAACGGACCAACGGCGTCAAGCGCGCCGGTCAGGTCATCCGCGACGACGGCTATTCTGACTGAATTTGCCAAGAAAACTCCTGATTTGTCACAAATTTATCCAAATACCTGTTAACTTGCAATGCATTTGTAAATTTCCGCCGCTGCGCGGTCCGGCCGGAAAGCCCCACCTCGCACCATCAACGGGCGCCATGCAAAACCCGACACACCTATGCTGCAAGGGCCGTCCAGACCGCAGTTGCCACGCGCCTACGCAAACAGCCACAAAGACCGCGCCCGTCTGCGATGATTTTGTCAAAATCGGGGTTGCAACGGGCTTTCGACCCAGCTAAACCCCGCCTCCATAGACGACCCCCAAAAGCGCGGAGAGGTGCCGGAGTGGTCGATCGGGGCGGTCTCGAAAACCGTTGTGGGTTTGCGCCCACCGTGGGTT
>CAMFLG010000110.1 GCA_945957495.1 uncultured Pseudorhodobacter sp.
CTGGGCCCGCTTTTTTTGGGTCTGAACGCGGCGCAGGCGGAAACGCTGCGGATTGCCAGCTATAATGTCGAGATGGCGGCCAAGGGGCCGGGGCTGACGCTGCAATCGTTGCAGCGCGGCGATGATCCGGCGCAATTGGCGGCGGTGCAGGTGATTGTGGCACTGAACGCCGATGTGCTGCTGCTGACCGGAATAGACTATGATCTGCGCGGGCAAGCCTTGGGTGCGCTGGCGGATCGGGTGGCGGCGGCGGGGGTGGACTATCCCTACCGGCTTGCGCTGCGCCCCAATACCGGCGTGGCAACCGGGTTTGATCTGGATGGCAACGGCAAGTTGGGAGAGCCGCGCGACGCGCAGGCATTCGGATTGTTTGCCGGGCAGGCGGGGATGGCGGTGCTGTCGCGGCTGCCGATTGATGCGGAGAATATCCGCGATTTCAGTGGCTTTCTGTGGGCTGACCTGCCGGGCAACCTGATGTTGGCCGACATGCCGCCATCGCTGTTGCTGGCGACCTCGGGGCAATATGAGGTGCCGTTGAACCTGCCGGGGGGTGGGACGCTGCGGCTGTTGGCCTGGTACGCCTCGCCCCCGGTGTTCGACGGGCCGGAGGACAGGAATGGCCGCCGGAACCATGATGAAACCGCGTTCTGGCTGCGGCTGCTGGCGGGAGATTTGCCGATGGCGGCACCGCAGGCGCCGTTTGTGCTGTTGGGGCAAAGCAATCTGGACCCCTATGATGGCGAGGGCCGGGCGGATGCGATCCGCGCGCTGTTGGCCCATCCGGCGGTGCAGGACACAGAGCCGCGCGGCACCGCCCAGCGTCAGGATCCGGGGCAAAGCGGCGATGCGGCGATGGATACGGCGCTTTATCCGAAACTTGGCGGGCTGCGGGTTGAACAGGTTCTGCCCTCAGCCGACCTGCGCGTTGTGGCATCGGGTGTGATGTGGCCTGCCGATGACGACCCGATGACAGCGGTGCTGACCGCAGCCTCGCGGCATCGGCCGGTCTGGGTGGATGTGAACCTGCCCTAAAACCTGTCTGGATCAGCGCAACAGCGCGGCCTTGTCCAGCCGCAGGTCTGAGCGCAGCCAAGCGGATTCGATGGCGCGCAGGCGGGTGCCAAGGGCTGCACCTTGCAGCGCGGGCATCAGATCGGCGGCCTTGACGGGGCATTGCGCGGCAGAACCGCGCGCGATTTCGTCACGCCAGCCCATCGGCAGGGGTATTTCCAACAGCGCGGCGCGGCACAAGACCACATCCTGCGCCAGTTCTGCGCCAAGGCTCCAGCCCAGCGCGGCGGGTGTCTGCGTGCTGCCGATTTCGGCTCTAACCTTGCTGAAATCGGTGGATTCCGTGCGTGACAGGCGCAAGGCGTCGGTGGGGTCTTGCCCCGTCAGCACCGCAAGACGGCGTTGCCAGCGCGGCGCTGCGGGGGGTTCCAGATGCACCAGGGGCGCCACGGCGCGCGGATCGGCACCGGGCAGGGTTTGCAGCAGAACCCCCGCCTGCGCCATTGATGCCAGAGCCGGGGCGGGATCGGGGGCGGCCAGAAGCTTGCGCATCTCGGCGCCGATGCGTTCTTTCGACAGGGTTGTGATGCCGTCCGCCAAGGCGGCGCAAGCGGCCAACCCCTCGGCATCAATCCCCTGCGCGGGATCGCCATAAACCGCGTGAAAGCGGAAGAAACGCAGGACGCGCAGGTAGTCCTCGACGATCCGCGCCACAGGATCGCCTACAAAGCGCACGCGCCGCACCGCAAGGTCTGGCAGGCCGCCCAAAGGGTCGATCACATCGCCATCCACCGTGGCATAAAGCGCGTTCATGGTGAAATCGCGCCGCGCGGCATCCTCGGCCACATCGGTGGAATAGGCCACAACGGCATGGCGGCCATCGGTTTCGATATCGCGGCGAAAGGTTGTCACCTCATGCGCGACACCCTGCGCCAGAACGGTGACAGTGCCGTGATCAAATCCGGTCGGGACCACGCGGAATCCTGCGGTTTCGGCAATGTTCGTGACTGTTTCGGGCCGCGCATCGGTGGCAATGTCGATGTCAGCCACCGCCACATTCAGCAGGGCGTTGCGCACGCAACCGCCAACGAACAGCGCCTGATAGCCAGCCTTCGCCAGCGCTGCGCAGAGTGCCTGCGTGCCGGGATGGCTGATCCAATCGCCGGAAATCTTCATGGCGCGGCCCGTTCCGCCAGACCGCGCAGGATGCGCGCGGTCGCACCCCAGATGTAATAGGGGCCGTAGGGCACGGCAAAATAGCGCCGCCTTGTACCCATCCACATCCGCCCTTCGATGACATAGCGGGCCGTATCCAGCACATGTGACAGCGGCACTGAGAATACTTCCTCGACCTCGCTGGCATCGGCGACGGGGGCAAAATCGTCTCTGACAAGGCCCAAAATGGGGGTCATCTGATAGTTGGTGACGGTTTCATGGCCCGACAGACGCCCCAGGATTTCCACCCGCGACGGCGGCAGGCCGATTTCTTCCCACGCCTCGCGCAGGGCCGTCGCCTCTAGGTCGGCATCGCCCTCTTCCACCTTGCCGCCGGGAAAGGCGATCTGGCCGGGGTGGTGTTTCAGATGCGACGCTCGTTTCGTCAGGATCACCCGCGCGCCAGAGGGGCGCAGCCAGATCGGCACCAGAACGGCGGCAGGGCGCAAGGCGCGCCCTGAGGGCGGCACGAAGGGTGGCACAAGGTCAAAGTCGGACGACCCGCCCGCGGGGCGGGCGAGCGCGTCAATCAGGCGGGCAACATCATCCTGCATCACCCGGGGCTTTCTGCGCCTCGAACCCAAGGGTCTTTGGGTCAAACTCGTAATGTTTGCCGCAGAACTGGCAGTCAGCCGTCACAACACCTTCGGCGGTGGTCATATGCGCGATGTCTTTGGCGGAGTAGATCGACATCGCCTGCACCACCTTTTCCGGCCCGCAAGAGCAGCCGAATTTCACCGTCTGGGCATCGAACACGCGCGGGCCTTCTTCGTGGAAGAGCCGCACCAGCAGATCGGTGGGGGCGACCGAGGGGCCGATCAGTTCGATCTCTTCGACGGTATCCAGAAGCACGTTGGCGCGTGTCCAGTTTTCGGCCTCTGCCCCGGCCAGAATATCGGTGTGATCCAGCAGACCACCCTCGCCCGAACCTTGTTCAGCCGCGACAGAGCCGCCCACGGCGGGCATATGTTGCAGCATCACGCCGCCCGCACGCCAACGCGCCGCATCGCCCGGGATCTGGCTGCGGCCAAAGGTGAGGGCAAAGCGGGTCGGGATCTGTTCGGACTGGGCAAAGTAGGTCTGCGCGCAATCCGACAGCGAGCCGCCCGCAATGGGGGTGAAACCCTGATAGGGGGCCATATCCTGACCCTGATCAATCATCACGGCAAAGTAGCCCTCGCCGATCTGGCTGAAGGGGGTGGCGTCAAGATCAAGCCGTTCGGCATCATAGCTGGCATAGGCGCGGATGCGGGCAGGCTCGCCCTCCTCGCTCGGGCCATAATAGTCGGTGGCGATCAGGCGCGCCGGGCCCTTGCCGCGAATCTGCAGGGACAGCTTCCAGCGCAGTTTGACCGATTGGCCGATCAGCGCGGTCAGCACGGCGGCCTCTGCAACCAGCGCCTCGATCACCGGGGGATAGTTGTGCTGGCGCAGCACGTTATCCAGCACACCATCAAGGCGGGCAACGCGGCCACGGATGTCGGAATTGTCCAACTGAAAGGGCAGGACGGTATCGTCCCAGGCGATTTGCGTTCCAATAGTCATGGGGTTTCCTAAACGTGCCAAGCTTGGCATACCGCGCCTATATAGGGTGAACAACCGCTTGGCCAAGGGGCTATGATGATCAGACGTTTTGGAGACAGCCCGAAACCGGGGCAGGCCTATCGCAGACGGGCGGGAGTTTATGCAATTTTGCTGGACGGCGATGCGATTCTGACAACGCTGCAGGCAGAACCCTGGCCTGAGTATCAACTGCCCGGCGGCGGGATTGATGCGGGCGAGCAGCCGATTGCGGCCTTGCACCGCGAGGTGATGGAAGAGACTGGCTGGCACATCACCAACGTGCGGCGGCTGGGGGCATTCCGGCGGTTTACCTATATGCCGGAATACGACCTTTGGGCGGAAAAGCTGTGCTCTGTCTATCTGGCCAAGCCGGTTTTGCAGATTGGCCCGCCGACCGAACCGGGGCATCAGGCGATCTGGATGGACCCGCTGGATGCGGTGACGCTGTTGGGCAATCCGGGGGATAGGGCGATGGTGGCGGGCGCGTTGCAGTTGCGGCGACGTCAGGGCGGCGGGTCGAGGTAGTCGAACACGAGGGCGTAGATATCGTCGGGGAAATCCTCTGTTCCGGCAAATCGGGCCAGATCCCACACCAGCGCCTCTAGCAGTGCGGGGCTGTCAAGTTTTGCATTTCGGCCCAGAAGCATGGTGATTCCATCCGGGCCAAGATCGTCGCCCAGCGCACCGGGGCATTCGGTGAAGCCGTCAGAGATCAGCACCAGCCGATCGCCGGGATGCATCTGAAACGGCGTGGCGGCATAGCTGGCGCCGTCGATCAGACCGATGGGCAAACCGCCCTCCCCCAGAACCTCAACCCGGCCACCGCGCCGCATCAGGGCGGGGTGGGGATGACCGGCCTGCACCAGACTGCCCGCGCCAGTTTGCAGATCAACCTCGGCATAGACGAGGGTAAAATATTGGTCGATCTGCAGATCTTCGATCATCATGCGGTTCAGGCGTGCGGCAACCTCATCCGGTGGCCAGGCCGCCTGTTCGCCGTCTGGTCCGGCCCGCAGCGCGATATTCTGCTGGGGCGATGACCCCGACAGCAAGCCCGCCAATCGCGCCGTCATCATCGCAGAGGCTACGCCGTGCCCGGACACATCGACCGAAAACAGGGCCAACCGGGTGGCGTCGATTTCGAAACTGCCCACCAGATCGCCGCCAACGCGGCCCGAGGGCCGGATCAACAGAGAAACCATGCCGTTGCCATAGTCACGATAGCGTTCGCGCACGAGGTTCTGCTGCAGCTTGCGCGCCTCAATCAGGTCGCGGTCAAGCGAATCATAGAGTTCCTGCAGCTGATTCAGGGTGGAACCGACCAGCCGGTTCTTTTCGACCAGCTCTTCCTGCATGCCAAGGATGCGTTCGCCCGCCCGCAGCCGCGCGCGCAGTTCATCGGCGCTGACAGGTTTGGTGACGAAATCATCGGCGCCATTTTCCAGACCATCGGCGATTTCGGTCTTTTCGGATTTCGAGGTGAGCAGGATGAAATAACCGTAGCCTTCGCGCGGAAGCGCGCGGAAGGCCTTGCAAAATTCAAGCCCCGTCATGCCAGGCATCATCCAGTCGGATAGAATGATGTCAAAACGGTGGGTTTGGCACAGCTGCAGCGCCTCTAGGCCAGAGGTGGCCTCTGTCACCTCATACCCCCAGCGGCTAAGCTGCATCTGCAGGATTTTGCGTTGCGCGCGACTGTCATCAACCACCAGCACCGGGCGCGGTGCGACGGCCAAGACGCCGCCGCTGCCGGTTCGTTGGTGGATCAATCCCAAAGTCACGCAAGCCCCCATTCATCTGCCAAGGCCCTGTCTGCACCCAAGCCATTAATGAGATATGAAGCGTAAAACTGCGCCTATTTTGCGCCCGGGCCGTTACGGTTTTTTAAGCACGCCCGCGCAGATTGGTCGATGTGGGACAAAACGGGGGGCCCGATGGGTGTGCTTTCATGAAGGTGGATTGGGAACGCGTGGCAGAGCTGCGCGATGAAATCGGAGCAGAGGCTTTGGCCGAGGTTGTGGGCCTTTTTCTGGAAGAGGCTGATGAGGTGATCGCCCGCTTGGGCACCGATGCCGGGGCAAAGGTGCTGGAAGCCGATCTGCATTTTCTGAAGGGTGCCGCGCTGAACCTGGGGTTTGTCGAATTTGCCGCCCTGTGTCAGGACGGCGAGCGCCGCGCGGCCACGGGGGATATCGCGGTGGATCTGGGCGCGGTTCGCACCAGTTACGCGGCCTCGAAACTGGCGCTGTTGGAGGGGATGAAGCGGGATTTGGCCGCCTGAGGCACGTTTATGACCGGCTGAGCGACCCTGTTAGATCAGAAACTCTGACAGGGTTTCGTCATTGGTGATGTCGCGGTAGGTGAAGGCCGCCGCATCCAGTTGCGCGAACAGGATGCCGAAATTCGCGGCGCTGCTGGTTTCGATGCCGATCAGAACCGAGCCAAAGTTGCGGGCGGATTTCTTGAGGTATTCAAAACGGGCGATGTCGTCATCCGGGCCGAGCATGCCCAGAAATTCCTTCAGCGCGCCGGGGCGCTGCGGCATGCGCAGGATGAAGTATTTCTTCACCCCGGAATAGCGCTGCGCGCGTTCCTTGACCTCTGGCAGGCGTTCGAAATCAAAGTTGCCGCCCGAGGTGACGCAGACAACGGTTTTGCCCGCGATCTGATCGGCCAGTTCCGGCAGCACATCCAGCGACAGCGCACCTGCGGGTTCCAGAACGATGCCTTCCACGTTCAGCATTTCCAGCATGGTCACGCAAATGCGATCCTCGGGTGCCAAGAGAACCTCGGAAGGTTTCACCCAGGTCAGCGCGGCGAAGGTCTTGTCGCCCAGCCGGGCCACGGCGGCGCCATCGACGAAACTGTTGACGCGGGCCAGTGTGACCGGCTCTTGCGCGGCCAAAGCTGCGGTCAGGCTGGCACCGCCCAAGGGTTCGACAAAGCGGTAGTCTGTCTGCGGCGCCTCTGATCGCAGGAACCGCGTGACGCCAGAGGCAAGGCCACCGCCGCCCGCCGGCAAGATCACCAGATCGGGCGCACGCCCCAGTTGTTCAAGCATTTCCACGGCAACCGAGGCCTGACCTTCGATCACGTCGTCATCGTCAAAGGGGGACAGGAAATGCGCACCCTTCTCGGCACAGAATTTCTGCGAGGCGGCAAGGGTTTGGTCGAAATAGTCGCCGGTCAGCACGATTTTCACCGCGTCGCCGCCAAAGGCCCGGGTCTTGTCGATCTTTTGCTGGGGGGTGGTGACGGGCATGAAGATCGTGCCTTTCACCCCGAAATGCTTGCAAGCAAAGGCCACGCCCTGCGCGTGATTGCCCGCGCTGGCGCAGACAAATTCGGTTTGCATGGGATTGGTGGCGCGCACCTTGCGCATGGCTGTGAAGGCGCCGCGCAGTTTGTAGCTGCGCACGGGCGACAGATCTTCGCGTTTCAGCCAGATCTCTGCGCCATAACGCTGTGACAGGAATTCATTGCGCTGCAACGGCGTGCGCGGAAACAGCTCGCGCAGGGCGCGGGTGGATTGGCGGGCGGCTTGGGCGAAATCGGTCATAGAACCGGAATGCCGCATGCCGCCCGACAAAACAAGTCAGGCCAGCGGGCGTTTTTGCACATAATGGCCGTAAAGTGTGGTCAGGATCGACAGGCCGACCATCATCACCGGCCAGCCGATCACCAGCTGCCACAGTTGGGCCAGAACCGGAATGCGGCCAAAGACGAAGAAGCCAAGCAGGTTCACCACCCACATCGCCAGCGCCATGATGACGGCAAGCTGCAGGATCGACACCCAATCGTCCTTTGTCGCCTCCCACCCGGCCAGAAAGCCGTGATCAACGCCGATCGCCGCGCCCGGCAGGGCGGCCGCCATGCGCAGCCCCAGGAAGATGAGCGGAACTTGCACCACAAGCGAGATCACCAAAAGACCGATCGCACCCGCCCCCATCGAGAACAAGGGCATTGCGATGACGCTTGCAATCATCCCCAGGATCATTGCCATCACCAGCAAGGCAATGCCGATCAGCAGCGCCTTGAGGAAATAGGCGCCCATCTTGTCGCCCATGAAGGGTGGCAGAATTGCGGTAGGTTCCTCGCTGAGCAAGACATAGCGATGCCACGCCACAGCGATCCAGACCCCGGCGGCGAGGTTGATCAGGCCAGCCAACAAGCCGCCCGCCGCACCGCGCATCGCCATTTCACCCCCCATGCCTGCACCCATCATCTGGGCGCCCAGCAGCAGGCCGATCACGGCCTGAACCAGGTAAAGCGCGCCGGAAACCTTTAGCGCCGCCGGAAGGTTGTTCATGACCTGCCGCAACGCATGTTCGAAAATCTGCCTGCCCTTCATGTCTGCTCCTCTCAATTGCCTTGGGGTTGAATAATCTGCGGTCAATCTGACAGCATCCGCCGCCCCAAAGAAGGAAAATCTGCTTCCCTTCGGTGTGGGAGGGCCCGGAACCGGCTTTTGCGCAGGGCGGGGCTGCGGCCGCCCGGAAAAGTGCAAAAACCATGCGGACCCTTGTTCTGCGAAATGCCCGGATCATGGGCGATTTTCCCCGCTGCGGACCGCAGGCCCGCGAAGATTGCCAGAATTCCCGTCAATTCACGCAGCCTGGCCACACAAGCCCATTAGTTTGTGCTTTTTTGTCTGGCCACTCTTTAAGCTGGACCGAAACTTTGCCACATACGACGCAATTATTTCCAAGAGGTCTTCGCATGACGAACCCCGCACATTCGACGCCCGAGGCCGGCCCGAGCCGTCTGACGCATTTGCAGCGTCTTGAGGCTGAGAGCATTCACATCATGCGGGAGGTTG
>CAMFLG010000111.1 GCA_945957495.1 uncultured Pseudorhodobacter sp.
CCATGGATGCGATCCTGCCCGCCGGGCTCAAGACGCTGCTCTACCTCGGCATCTTCATCGCACAACTGCTCTGCGGCCTTGCCACCGTCACCTCGGCCAGCCGCATGCTGTTTGCCTTCTCGCGCGATGACGGCATGCCCTTCGCCTCCAAGGCGCTGGCCACCGTGTCGCCAAAGTACCGCACCCCGGTCAACGCAATCTGGACGGCCACCGTGCTGTGCATCCTTTATGTCGTGCTGGCGATGACCATCAAGGTCGGCGAAACCTCGATCTACGTCATCGTGGTGAACTCGACGCTGGTGTTCCTGTTCCTGTCGTTCACCGTGCCGCTGGTGGCAGGTTTCTTTGCCTATGGCACCGCCAAATGGCCGAGCCCCGGCCCCTGGGCGATGTCTGGCGGTCTTTACAAACTGGTCACGGCGCTGTCGGTTGTCGGCATGGCGGTGATCCTGTTCATCGCCGTCGCCCCCCCGAACGAGCGTGTGCTTTGGGTCGTTCTTGGCTTCATCGCACTGGCGCTGGTGTTCTGGGTGCTGGTGGAAAACCGCCGCTTCGAAGGCCCGCCGACGGGTGAGCGTATCGCCGCCCGCAAGGCCGCGATCGCCGCTGCCGAGGCCGCCGTCGGCGAAAGAGGCTGAGCCAGCCACCGCAACACGCAAGGGCCGGAGAGAAACCTCCGGCCCTTTTTCCTGCCCGCCGCTTTCACATTGGCCCAAATCCGCCGAGGCAAGTCTGGGGGAGGTGAAGTCCTCCAGCGGCCTGCCGGAAAAGCCCCCGGAATCCGCTTGCGCCCCGCCCTTGCATGGCTATAACCCGCGAAGTTTTGCGCGAATGGGGGCTGCCATGCCGAAGAGAACCGATATCAAATCCATCATGATCATCGGAGCAGGCCCAATCGTCATCGGACAGGCCTGCGAATTCGACTATTCGGGCGCGCAAGCTTGCAAGGCCCTGCGGGAAGAGGGCTATCGGGTGATCCTGGTCAACTCCAACCCGGCCACCATCATGACCGATCCGGGGCTGGCCGACGCCACCTATATCGAACCGATCACGCCGGAAGTTGTCGCCAAGATCATCGAAAAAGAACGCCCCGACGCCCTTCTGCCCACAATGGGCGGGCAAACCGGCCTGAACACCGCATTGGCCCTTGCCGACATGGGCGTGCTGGAAAAATTCAATGTTGAGCTGATCGGTGCCAAGCGTCACGCCATCGAAATGGCCGAAGACCGCAAACTGTTCCGTGAGGCGATGGACCGCATCGGGCTTGAAAACCCCAAGGCCACCATCATCGCCGCCCCGAAAGTGAACGGCAAATACGACATCGCCGCGGGCGTGGCCGAGGCGATTGCCGCCATCGAATATGTCGGCCTGCCTGCCATCATCCGCCCCGCCTTTACCCTGGGCGGCACCGGCGGCGGCGTCGCCTACAACCGCGACGATTACGAGGCCATCGTGCGCTCCGGCCTCGATGCCAGCCCGGTCGCGCAGGTGCTGATCGACGAGTCGCTGTTGGGTTGGAAAGAATATGAGATGGAGGTGGTCCGCGACACCGCCGACAACGCCATCATCATCTGCGCCATCGAAAACGTCGATCCGATGGGCGTTCACACCGGCGACAGCATCACCGTCGCCCCGGCGCTGACGCTGACCGACAAGGAATACCAGATCATGCGCAACGGCTCGATTGCCGTGCTGCGCGAAATCGGCGTCGAAACCGGCGGATCGAACGTGCAATGGGCGATCAACCCGGCGGATGGCCGCATGGTGGTGATCGAAATGAACCCGCGCGTGTCGCGCTCTTCTGCCCTTGCGTCGAAGGCCACCGGCTTCCCCATCGCCAAGGTCGCGGCGAAACTGGCGGTCGGCTACACGCTGGACGAGCTGGACAACGACATCACCAAGGTCACGCCCGCCTCGTTTGAACCCTCGATCGACTATGTTGTCACCAAAATCCCGCGTTTCGCGTTCGAGAAATTCCCCGGTTCGGAAAACAACCTGACCACCGCGATGAAATCGGTGGGCGAGGTGATGGCGATTGGCCGTACCATCCACGAATCCATGCAAAAGGCCCTCGCCAGCCTTGAAACCGGTCTGTCCGGCTTTGACGAAATCGCCATCCCCGGTGTCGCCGCCACCGGCGCCCCTGACCGGGCCGCGATCACCCATGCGCTGTCCAAGGCCACGCCCGACCGTCTGCGCGTCATCGCCCAAGCCATGCGCCACGGCCTGACCGATGACGAGATCAACCGCATCACCGCCTTTGATCCGTGGTTCCTCGCCCGCATCCGCGAAATCATCGACGCCGAGGCTACGGTGCGCAAATCCGGCTTGCCGCTGGATGCCGCCGGTCTGCGCAAGCTCAAGATGATGGGCTTCACCGACGCCCGCCTTGCCAAACTCACCGGCCGAGACGAGGCGCAGGTCCGCCGCGCCCGCCGCAACCTGGGCGTGGTCGCCGTGTTCAAACGCATCGACACCTGCGCGGCAGAGTTCGAGGCGCAGACCCCCTACATGTATTCCACCTACGAAGCCCCCGCGATGGGCGACGTGGAATGTGAAGCCCGCCCCTCGAACGCCAAAAAGGTCGTCATCCTTGGCGGCGGCCCGAACCGCATCGGTCAGGGCATCGAATTCGACTACTGCTGCTGCCACGCCTGCTATGCGCTGACGAATGCGGGCTATGAAACCATCATGGTCAACTGCAACCCGGAAACGGTGTCCACCGACTATGACACCTCGGACCGGCTGTATTTCGAACCGCTGACGCTGGAACACGTTCTGGAAATCCTGCGCGTGGAACAGGAAAACGGCACCCTGCACGGCGTGATCGTGCAATTTGGCGGCCAGACACCGCTGAAACTGGCCAATGCGCTGCACGCCGAAGGCATCCCGATCCTGGGCACCACCCCCGACGCCATCGACCTTGCCGAAGACCGCGAACGGTTCCAGCAACTCTTGCACAAGCTGAACCTGCGCCAGCCGCACAACGGCACCGCCCGCAGCCGGGATGAGGCGTTCAAAGTCGCCAAGGATGTCGGTTATCCGCTGGTCATCCGCCCCTCCTTCGTTCTGGGCGGCCGCGCAATGGAAATCATCCGCGACGACGCCCAACTTGAACGCTATATCACCACCGCCGTGCAGGTGTCGGGCGACAGCCCGGTGCTGCTGGACAGCTATCTCTCTGGTGCCATCGAGGTTGACGTAGATGCGTTAAGCGACGGTAAAGAGGTGCATGTCGCTGGAATCATGGAACATATCGAAGAGGCCGGTGTGCATTCCGGCGATTCGGCCTGCTGCCTGCCGCCGCATTCGCTGTCCGCCGAAACCATTGCCGAGTTGAAATCCCAAACCATCGCCATGGCCCGCGCCCTGAACGTGGTCGGGCTGATGAACGTGCAATTCGCCATCAAGGATGGCGTGATTTACGTCCTTGAAGTCAACCCGCGCGCCAGCCGCACCGTGCCCTTCGTCGCCAAGGCCACCGACTCTGCCATCGCCGCCATCGCCGCCCGCCTGATGGCCGGTGAGCCGATGAAAAACTTCCCCCTGCGCGCCGCCTATGCCGCAGGCGTCGGCCCCGACACCGTGCTGCCGCTGGCCGATCCCTTCACGCTGGCCAACCCGATCACACCGTGGTTCTCGGTCAAAGAGGCCGTGCTGCCCTTCGCCCGCTTCCCCGGTGTTGACCCGATGCTGGGGCCGGAAATGCGTTCAACCGGTGAGGTCATGGGCTGGGACCGCAGCTTTGCCCTTGCCTTCCTCAAGGCGCAGATGGGCGCGGGCGTCGTGCTGCCAGAGGCAGGCCGCGCCTTTGTCTCGATCAAGGATATGGACAAAACCGCCGGTTTCGCCGCCGCGATGGCCGCGCTTGTCGCCATGGGGTTCGAGATCGTCGCAACCGCCGGCACCGCCCGCTGGCTGACCGCGCAAGGCATCAAGGCCACGCTGGTCAACAAGGTTTATGAGGGCCGCCCGAACATCGTAGACCGCCTGAAAAACAACGACATCGCCATGGTGATGAACACCACCGAAGGCACCCAGGCCGTATCCGACAGCCGCGACATCCGCCGCGTCGCCCTGATGGACAAGATCCCCTACTTCACCACCGCCGCCGCCGCGATCGCCGTGGTAGAGGCGATGAAGGCCCGGGGTGAGGGTTACGGGGTAAGGACGCTACAGGGGTAATGCAACATCGCGGGCTTCCGGTGCAGATTGGAAGCCGCCTTCGACAAAGCGCGCGCGCAAGGCCGGTTCGGGCATCGGGCAGGCGTCATGGCGGCCAAACAGCCGGAACCGGTTGCGCGCCACCCGGTCATAGCACCAGTCGCGCAGCACGCGCGGCACCAGCCAGCCCAAGCCCGCCAGCCGCCACGCACCGCCAAAGCTGGTCATCACCACCAGAACGGCGGCAGATTTTGCAAACCCTTCGCCCTGCCGGAACACCAGCACGGTTTCCAGATCGTCGCCCGGCAGGCCCATCTTGCGATAACAGTCTTGCCCTACCGGCGATTGCGCAGTGGCAAAGCCGAACACTCCGGCCCGGTCAAACCGATGCACAAAGCGCACGAACCGGTTGCACAGCACACAAACGCCGTCGAACACGATCACGTCTTGGGGCGGTTGGTCTGACAGGATCATCCTCGGGCAATGGAAGGGCGCTCGCCCGGCAGTCTAGCGCGATCAACCGGCTTTGACAGCCTGAACCTGCGCCGCGCCTTGCGGATCAGAACGCCTCTGGCCGCGCCTCGCGGGCCATATGGTCCAACACCGCGTTGACGAATTTCGATTCCTTGCCGTCAGGGAAGAACGCCTTGGCGACATCGACATATTCGTTGATCGCCACTTTCGGCGGGGTCGGCAGTTCCACCAACTCTGCCCCGGCGGCGCGGAACAGCGCGCGGATCACCGGGTCAATCCGGTCAATCGGCCATTTCGCCACCAGCGCACGGTCGGTCATCTGGTCGATCTTGGCCTGCATGTTGACGGCATGTTCCAGCACGGCGCGGAAATGGTTCACATCGCCTTCGGCCATCTCGTCGCCATCATAGATCGCGCCGAACCGGTGGGTTTCAAACTCTGCCCGGATCGATTCGACGGTCTGGCCAGAGGCCTCCATCTGAAACAGCGCCTGCACGGCATAAAGCCGGGCGGCCGATTTCATCTGTTTCTTGTCAGGCTTGCTCATGGACGAAAACCGATCCCCTTGGTGTCGCCCGCCCATTTGCGCGACAATGCGATCAGGTGCAAGGCCGCAGCCGCAGCCCCGCCGCCTTTGTTTTGGCCCGCAGCCTCGGCGCGCACCTCGGCCTGCGCGCGGTTTTCCACCGTCAGGATGCCATTGCCGATTGCCGCCCCCTGCAGCCCCAACAGCGACAGCGCGCGGCTGCTGTCATTGCAGACGGTGTCGTAATGCGTCGTCTCACCCCGAATGACGCAGCCCAGCGCAACATAGCCGTCGTATTTGGCCAGCCGTTCCGCCATCGCGATGGCCGTGGGCACCTCCAAGGCGCCGGGCACCTCAACCAGATCGGCCTGTGCGCCACAGGCTGCCGCCACACCGCGCGCGCCTGCGACCAGTTGATCGGCGATGTCCTTGTAATAGGGCGCCACCACGATCAACAGCTTCACCGGCTTGTCAAACACCGGCAGCGGCAGGGTGTAATGGGATTCATTCGCGGCCATGATCTACTCCGTTATCGCGCAGGTGCCGGCAATCGACAGCCCATAAGCCTCTAGCCCCACCACGCGCGGGGCTTTGGAATTTGTCACCAGCGTAATCGCGCCAAGGCCCAGCGCCGACAGAATCTGCGCGCCCAAACCGTATTGCCGCAGGGTCTGCGGGCTGGCCTCACCCGGTTCTACCATTTTCATCGACGTGTCGCGCAACAGCACGATGACGCCGCGCCCCTTGGCGGCAATGATCCGCATCGCCCCCTGCAGATCACCGGCATGGCCGTCGCCGATGCCCAGCACGTCCTCCAGCGGGTTCAGCGTATGCACCCGCACCAGAACCGGTTCGTCGCCGGACAGATCGCCCTTCGACAGAACCACATGCTCATCCCCATGCGTTTCGTCGGCAAAGACCCGCATCAGCCAGTCGCCGCCATGCACCGAATGCACCCGCTTGACCGAGCGTTCCTTGATCAGGTTGTCGTGCCGCCGCCGATAGGCGATCAGATCGGAAATCGTGCCGATCTTCAGGTTGTGCTTTTGCCCAAAGGCAATCAGATCGGGCAGCCGCGCCATGGTGCCGTCGTCTTTCATGATCTCGCAGATCACGCCCGACGGGTTCAGCCCTGCCAGACGGCTGACATCCACCGCCGCCTCGGTATGGCCTGCCCGCACCAGAACGCCGCCATCGCGGGCGCGCAGCGGAAAGACGTGGCCGGGCGTCGCCAGATCGGCAGGCCCGGATTTCGGGTCAATCGCCACCGCCACAGTGATCGCGCGGTCTTTCGCCGAAATCCCGGTTTCAACCCCTTCGCGCGCCTCGATCGAAACGGTGAAGGCGGTTTCATGCCGGCTGGAGTTTTTTGACGCCATCAAGGGCAGGCCCAGCTGATCAATCCGCTCGCTGGTCAGTGTCAGACAGATCAGCCCGCGCCCATGCGTCGCCATAAAGTTGATCGCCTCGGGCGTGGCCATTTCCGCCGGGATCACCAGATCGCCTTCGTTCTCGCGATCCTCATGGTCAACCAGAATGAACATGCGGCCATTGCGGGCGTCTTCGATGATTTCTTCAACCGAAGAAATTGCATCGGAATATTCGGTGCGTATTTGGGTCACGGCGGGGCTCCTGCAACTCTGTACTGCCCCTTACCGCGAAGGCCGCGCAAAGGCCAGAGCAGAGCGCGGCATGCCCCCGCAGAGCGGCCCTGCGCCGACGCACAAAGGGCGGCGCTGCGGCACCGCCCTTGTTGGTATCATAACCACGCCGGTCAGATCATTTGCTGTCGAACCAGATCTTCCATTCCGGCACAGCGGTGGCATAGGTGCCGCGGTGGCTGGTCTCGCCGGTGGACACCGCCTCGACATTGGTGTTTCCGGTGCCCATCGCCATGGCATAGGTTTCGGCCATACGGCCCACGCCAATGGTGATCGCCTCATCCGCCTCGCCATAGTAGTTGCGCACCGGCGACTGGATCACCCGGCGATAGGCCTGGGTTTGCTGCATCAGACGGCCATAGGCCGAGGCGGCAAAGAATTCCGGATCGAAATATTCCGGGCGGACCAGTTTGGTCAGGTCGGTGGTGATGTCTTTCGGATCGAAAGGCACGCGGTCATAGGCCTTTTTCGACACCTCGTAATAGTCGTCCGTGATCACCGAACGCGCCAGCCCCGGCACGCCATAGTAGTTTTCAAAGGCAAAGGCCGACAGGATCACGATGCTGTTCAGCCAATCGGCATCGTTCTTGCGCGGAAACTTCAGGAACCCCTGCAACAGCGCAAACACATCCTGCGGTGCGCTGGCCGTGGCGGCGGCGGCCACCGGAACCCCCGACTGTTCCAGCTTTTCCAGCATCGCCATGGTCACGAACCCGCCCTGCGACCAACCCGACAGAAACAGCTTGTCGCTGCCGATCTTCATCTGGTTCAGCACGGCACGGCTGGCCATAAGCATGTCATAGGTCGCCTGTTGGTGGCTGGCCTTGACCATATAGCCTTCGGGTTCGCTGGAAATCCCCATGCCAAAGTAGTCCGCCCCGATCAACAGATAACCCTGCCCGGCGAACTGCGCGATCATCAGCTCGGTTTCCGGCGACTGCTCCATGAACGACGGCACCTCTTCGCGACCATAAACGGTGCCGTGCTGATAAGACACCATCGGATAGGACGCGGCCTGCGTATCCGGGATGGCCAGCAGACCCGAGGCCTGAATCGGGTGGTTGCCACGCTCCGGGATCACCGAATTGTAGGTGATACGGTACAGGTTCACCGCATTGGTGGCGGGGGTGTAGGTAACATCAACGCCAAAGAATTTCGGGGTGTCGGTGGTCAGGATGGTGTTCAGCTTGTCCACGTCCCAGCGCGCCAGAAACTGATAGGACACATCCGAGGTGACAGCGACAGGTGCGGTATCCTGCGCCTGCGCCGCTGGCGCCAAAGGCGCAATCAGGGCCGCCGCTACGGCAAAGGTTCGCATCATCTTCAACATTGGCAGTTCTCCGTAATATGGCAAAGCCCGGCGCGGCAGGCGCCGCTGATCGAAAGGAAAGGTTCATTCCCCGAAAACATGCAGATTATTCTATTGATTCCACAGCAGGATTGTCGGCGATCCCTGCGCGGAATGGTAGGGGGCCATGCCGGGAATTTGCCCAGAAATCCACTCAAGGTTGCAGATTTTACTGCCTGACCCCTGCGGGCCAGCCCGGTTTCAGCCGCGCGGCACCGCGCCAATCTCTGCCGGGAAATAGCGGTCGGCAGGCAGATAGCCCGCCAGACGGCCCGGCGCGCACCATTCCCGCTCTAACTCGGTATCGCCCACCAACAGCACCCGGTCGCCGGGAATCTTGTCCAAAGCGGCCCGCAGATCATCGGCGATCTGGCGAAACCCGGCCAGCGCAAAGGGCGCAGGGTGGGAGGCATCCAG
>CAMFLG010000112.1 GCA_945957495.1 uncultured Pseudorhodobacter sp.
TTCCTGCTTTATGAAGTGGCGGGGATCGTGACCAACCTCGCTGCCGGCTGGCTAGCTGCTCGCTTCGGTTTGGCCGCAACGCTCTATGGCGGGCTGGCCTTGCAGATCGCAGCACTTGTGGCACTTGCCCAGCTTGATCCGTCTTGGGGTGTCGCCGCCTCGGTCGCTTTTGTCATGGCGGTGCAGGGCGTGTCGGGCGTGGCCAAGGATCTGGCCAAGATGTCCTCGAAATCCGCCGTGAAACTGCTGGCGCCCAAGGAGGACGGAGGCCTTTTCCGCTGGGTGGCGTTGCTGACCGGGTCGAAGAATGCGGTGAAGGGGCTGGGCTTCTTCCTCGGCGCGGCGCTTCTAGCTCTGGCAGGTTTTCAGACAGCGGTCTGGGGCATGGCGGCGGTGCTTGCGGTCATCCTGCTTGCCGTTGTTCTGTTCCTTCCCGCCGGCCTTCCGGGTCGGATGAAATCGGACGAAGCCTGGGGCGGCTGGCGGTCGAAGGATTCCCGGGTGAACCGCTTGTCGCTGGCCCGCATGTTCCTTTTCGGTGCGCGCGATGTGTGGTTTGTCGTCGGCATCCCGGTTTACTTCCAATCCGTACTGTCCGACGGCACGGCCGAGGGGCGGCGCGAGGCGTTCTTCCTGATCGGCAGCTTCCTCGCGTTGTGGATCATCGCCTATGGCGCGGTACAGGCCTTTGCCCCCCGGCTTTTGGGTGCCAAGGCTCAGCCCGAAGTTGAGACAACGCGGAAAGCCATTCTCTGGGCCGGACTTCTTGTGCCGATCCCCTTCCTGCTCGCCGGAGCCGCTTGGGCGGCGGGTGAGCCATCACCTTGGCTGACCGCCACGCTGATCGGCGGCCTGTTGCTGTTCGGCTTTGTCTTTGCAGTGAACTCCTCGGTCCATTCCTACCTTATCCTCGCCTTTGGATCGGCGGAACGGATCACGCGGGATGTGGGGTTCTACTACATGGCCAACGCCGCAGGCCGGCTGATAGGCACGCTGCTCTCGGGCCTGAGCTATCAGTTGGGCGGGTTGCCCCTTTGCCTTACCACGGCAGGCGTGATGGCACTGGCCAGCTGGCTGGCTGCACGCAGGCTCAGGTCCGCCTGAACAGGAACAGCGCCGCCGTCGCCAGAACGCCGACCCCGGCGGTCAGCCAGATCGCCTGCAATCCCCAAGCCGCCAATGCCGCACCGAAGATCAGCGGGGCGGCAGCTTGAAGCAAACGGGCGGGCGCATTGAGCCAACCCAAACGCGCACCATAGCCGGCTGCCCCAAAAAGGGCGAGCGGCAAGGTGCCTTTGGCAATCGTCAGGATACCGTTGCCCGCCCCGTGCAATATGGCAAATCCATAGGCGGCGGGGCCACCGAAAACCACCAAACAAAGCGCAGCCAGCGGATGGGCCGAAGCCGCCAGCCGGGCCGATGCCAGTGGATGGAATCGCCGCAACAACCCGAACTCCAGCACACGCGCCGCTACCTGAGCCGGGCCAATCAAGGCCCCTGCAGCGATAGCGACAGCCGTGCTCGCCCCCGCTGCCTGCAAGAGCCCCGGCAGATGCGCGGCCATGGCGGTCGAATTGAACCAGGTTGCCGCAAAGACAAAAGCCAGCAACCAAAGCGCAAAGCGTGGGGGAGGTGGTCCCTCTGCCGCGTCTGGCATTGGGGCAGCGATCTTCTGCGATCCTCTGGGCAGAAGCGCGTTCAGCGGCAGCGCAAGAAAGAGGTGGATCAGTGCCCAGCCAAGGCAGGCCTCGCGCCAACCCCAAGTTGCCAGCATCAGCCCTGATAGGGGCCAACCAACGGTGCTGGCAAATCCGGCAATCAGGGTAATGCCCGTGATTGGCCCCCGCGCCTCCTTACCGTAAATGCCTGCCAACGAGGCAAAGGCCGCCTCGTAGAGCCCCATGCCCATGCCAAGCCCGATGATCGCCCATCCGACAAACAACACGACCGGCGAAGGGGCTGCCGCCAGCAACGCCAATCCGGCGGCAAAGATCAGGTTCGACAGCATCAGCACGCCCCGCCCGCCGATCCGGTCGATCCGCGCCCCCGCCCATGGCCCAATCGTGGCCGAAACCACCATGGCCATGGAAAACGCTCCGAACACCCAGACAGGCGAAAGCCCAAAGCTGGAAGCCATCGGTGCGGCCAGAACGGCAGGGATGTAGTAGCTAGACGCCCAACCTATCGTCTGGGCGATGCCAAGGCTCGTGACAATCCAGCCGCGACGGGCGGGCGGCAGGGTCAACAGCATGCAGCAACCTTGTCCGGTTCCCTCTTGGTCCCGCAGCCGCAACCCGACGTGCCGCTTTCCTTGGCCACCTCATCCTGAGCGCAGCAGGCATCCGCCCGCGTCTTGGCCGGCCCGCCGCAGCAGCCTGAAGCAACGACCTGCAGTATTTGAGGACCTGGGCCGTTGCAGACGCCCGTCTCCGGCAAGTCAAGTTCAACTCGGGCAGCGGCGGCGTGATCTCCGGCAAGCGCTGCGACGATCGACCGGACTTGCTCATGTCCTGTTGCCAAAAGGAAAGTCGGTGCCCGACCATATGATTTCATCCCGGCGATGTAGAAGCCGGGCTCGGGATGGGCGAGTTCCTGGGCCCCATGCGGTCGGACCGTGCCGCAAGAATGCTGGTTTGGGTCGATCAGGGGAGCGAGATTCGGCGTGCATTCCAGTGCTGGGTCAAGCGACACCCGAAGCTCTCGAAAGATGGAGAGGTCGGGCCGAAAGCCGGTCGCAATTACCAATTCATCAACTTCAATTTGCCTGCCATCCATCGCGGTCGCTTTCAGCGGGGTGGTTCCTTCGACGGACGCAAGGCGGAAACCGCTTTCCAGCTTGATGCGGCCTTCCTTTATCAGCCGCGCAAGCTCGGTCCCAAGGGCACCCCGCGCGGCCAGCTGGTCAGCCGCTCCGCCGCCCAAGGCCCGCGTGATCGTAGGGGCGCGGCAAAGCCAGATCACTTGCGTAGCTGGCAGACCAGACAGGGCGATCAGCGTTCCAATGGCCGAGTGCCCGCCGCCAAGCACCGCAACCTGCTTACCAGCAAAGCGCGACCTGTCCTGCCCAGCCACGTCAGGCATGCCATAGGTGATCCGCGCGTTGCCGGTTTCGCCCGACACAGGGCGACCCGCACCGCCCGGGTTCGGCTGGAACCATGTCCCGGTCGCGTCGATCACGGCATCCGCGCGATGCAATTCCGGGCCGGACGTCCCTTCGGTTTCGATCACGAAAGGCGTTTGCTCACGGCCAGTATCCTTGACCTTGTCGATCCCCTCGCGCGAGACCGCCACGACACGGCGACCAAGGCGCAGCCACGACGAAAGTGACCGACCGAGCGGTTCCAAGTAGTCCGTAAAGAGATCTGCCCCGGTTGGATGTGCCTCCGGATCCGGTCGTTTCCAGCCCACCACCTCAAGCCTGCGTACTGCGGCCGCATCAATGTTGTAGCGCCAGTTTGAAAACATCGGCACGTGGTCCCAGGCCCGGACAGCGTGACCGACGGCATCGCCTTGCTCGAGAACCAAGGGGAGCATACCGCGCTCCAGAACATGCGCGGCGGCGGCAAGCCCGACCGGCCCCGCCCCAAGGATCGCAACTGTCTTTGTCATTCCACTGCTCCTTTTCTGCTAGAAATATCGAAATATAGAGGCTGAGGACATGCCCTCACTTGCTCGCGATGGAGGCATCGGCACAGCATTCGGCAGCCAGATCGTCGATCAGTCCGCGCATCACAGTGTAGTTCGTCCGGCAGATCAGTGAGGTGCCGACCCGCTCCTGCTGGATCAGATCGACCTGAACCAGCGCGCGGCAGTGGTGTGAAAGCGTGGAACCAGGAATGCCCAGCTTTTCTTGAATCTGGCCCATCGAAAGCCCGGTCTCGCCCGCACGCACAAGCAAACGATACAGGCGCAGGCGCGTCGAGCTTCCAAGAGCGGCGAGGCGAGATGCCGCAAGGTCGATGTCCATGGAGGCTACTCCTTCTACTATATTTCTAGCATTATAGAAATATAGTGCAAGCATGTTTTTCTAGCCCTCTGATCGACCAACAGTTCGACAAAAGGGAGCGCCTTTGATGCTCACCGCATTGACATGCCGTGCTGTGCGAGCTGCACCAGACGGTCAGGGGTGCGGTTCAGGGTCAAACAAGTATCTGGAACGATCAATGTTACGGCCCACATAACTATTTGGGGATTTCCCCTGCAGTTACGGCCCGACCGTGGACAGCGAGGATTGCAGCGAACCTTGGACAGCCAAACTGTCGGACGACGTCCAGGACACGAGCATCGTAGGCGGTCTGACCAATCAGCCTGCAAAGATCCGATGCATGAAATTGCCGGTTGGCGCTTGGTGCGGCCCGGATCTGGTCATGTAGCTCTTGCATTCTGGGATCTTCTTTGCGCGCCGGCTCCGACCTTGCTGTGGTCCTCGGAGCTAATTTTGGTGACGACGCCCGCCACTTCCGCATGAAGCCTAGCAAGTATCCTGCGGGCACCTGCTCGTTGCCCCTTGCGCGGTTGAACGCGCGAAACGCGTCCCAGATGACCTGCGTATCGACATTCCAACAGGGCAGGGCGGTCTTGGCCGCTTTGATCATCTCAGCCCAAGGCGTGCGGTGGACGTTTGACCCAGCCCCGATCTCGATCTGTCCAGCGAACATCATTTTGTTCTTAGAATCTCTAGATAGTGATGTGTCATCTGTGGCTGACACGAGATCTGGCTCAGTTGCAGGGTTATCCACAGCGCCAAAGCGGAAGAGCCAAGGCGCGAATTTGCCATGCGGCTTCCAGCGCAAGAGCCCAAGGGCCGAAGCAGCCAATTCCGCCAGCAGCTGGGTCAGGTGCTGACGAGACACGCCCATCTTTTCCGCCAGGCTGCCGAGCGTGAAGGCTGCGGTCCCGCGCTCGAGCCCGTTGTAACCATCCTTCCAGGCGATGCCGTCCAGGATGATGGTGGCCAGCTTATGGGCTGAGACCGACAGGGTCGTCTCGGTGATGCGGCGCAGGATAGCGCCGGTGGTCAATTGCATGCGTAGTCGTCCTTCTTCCAAGGACGCCGGACCATCGGGCAACAAAAAATCGTGTCCGGCAAGCATGTTGCCGGTTGAACGGACCCGAAGCACGCGCTAGATTCCCTGTGCTACGAGGAAATTAGGGCGGCGTCGGATCTATGGTCTGGCGTCGTTTCTCTTTCTGGGGTTGCGGTTCTTCCGTGTTGACCAGGGGTGATACGGCGCGGCGGATGCCGCCTCAGTACCGAACCTCTTCAAAGCCGTAGGTGCCCTCGTAGTCCTTCCAGTCCACGAAAACGCTGCGGAAATAGTAGTCGTTGCAGCCCGACGATGGGCTGAAGCTGGAGGCAACGGGCAACTGGTCCACGCTTGCTCGGTGCCAGGCGTAGTCGCCCTGAACGCCATAGTTGCCCAAGCGGACGGTCGACCAGACGTTGCAGTCGCCATCGCTGTTCCGGTGCCGCCGGTATTCGGTTTGATAGACCCGGATCGAGCGCGCGAAATCATAGGCCGGGTCCGAGATGTCGACATCGGCCTGATCCACCACGAGGATCGGGGCCGGGAAGGGCAGGGTGGGCAGGGACAATTGCGGCTGCGACGATGCCTGGAACGAGATGTCGAACAGACGCTCGATCGGCTTCGCGCGGCGGTAGTCGGCGTGCATCGGGCAGTTCCAGATCTGCAGCGGTGGCTCGACGGGCCAAGGCGTGATCCGCGCAATGAAGACCGCACGGGCATGGGCGCATTCGACTGAGGCGGGCCACCCGCCTGCGAGGCAGAGGAGGATCGCACAGTCAACGGGATAGGCCGCCGCAGGGGTGGCGATCGAAACTAGGGCGGACGTAACAAAACCGACGGCGAGGCTGCGAAGGGTCATGGGACAGGTTCCTTGAAGAGGAGAGGGGGAGGGCTGGGCTGCGGGACTGCCCCGACATCAGTCGTCTGGCACCGGGCCGAGCGCTTGATAATCGGCGATGGCGCGATTGACCTCGGCAGTCACTTCGGCACGGGCGGATTCAAGGCAATGCAAGTAGATCTGCACGTCGTCGAAATAGGCGACATATTCGTCGCGGATTTCAGCGGCGTAGGCGACGCGGGTTGCACCATCGTTGACCGGGGCAGGGGGAAGAGGCGGCAGGCAATCGAGCGCGGTTCCGGCCTGGGCCAGTGTGCCCGGACAGAACAACGCGCAACAGAGCATTCCTGCTGCGGGCAGGTTCAGTTTAGGATCGGGCATGGTGAGTCCATCCGTTCAATCATGGTGCATGAATTACTAAACACCACTCTTGACGCAATAGGATTCTATCGATAGTTGTGCCCCCACGTTGTGCGGTGACAGGTTTCTCAATTGTACGACATGCACTATGTTGGTTCCGAGCGATGTTGCTTCGGAGCGTGCTGAGCCATGAGGAACTTGACCCCGGTGATCTTACAGGCCGGTTTGAAGGAGGCCCTGACCGAAGGCGGCATCGTCGAAGCCCATAGCGTGGAAGACGCAAAGAAGGTTGGAAACACCTGGACTGGCAACTGGCGCATTTATCTGCGCATCGGTGACCAGACCGCCCTTCTTGTCATTGCGCGCGGCCTCGAGCCTCGGGAGTTCAAGACCATTGCCGGTCTGATTTCCTTTGGGGTCGAGTTGGGTCTGACCACGGTGCCAGTACCTTTGAAGAAGGGCGAGAAGGCAACCTGGACCCATGGCACGGAGGCAGATTCTCAGAGCTAGCCTGGCCCTTTGCGGTGGCTTGACCCTATTGGGTCTTGGCGTTTCGCAAGGTGCCGCCGAGGTGATCGACCTCGGTGCAGGCGGGAGCGATCTGCGTGTTCAGTCCGGAGTTCTCGATTTCGGGAAAACCATCCCCGTGCGGCAGACGCGCGAGGACACGGAGACGGAGGCTGAGCCGTCTGAAAACCCCGATGCCACAGTTTGGCGGGCCTCCTATGGTGGCGAGAGGTCCGGGCGCGGCCCCACAGGGCGCGCCGACATCGAGGAATTGGTGCTGGACGTCGGCGACGACTACCTGCGCCATCCCGGGCTGAAAGAAGCCGGGCTGACGGGGACAGAATGGCTGGCCCTCTTCCGCGCCAATATCGCGGTGGAGTCAGGCTTCAACCCGGACGCCCGCTCACCGGTGGGTGCGATCGGTCTTGGCCAGTTGATGCCGGACACTGCCGCGGTGCTCGGCGTCGATCCTCATGATCCCGAAGAGAACCTGCGCGGGTCCGCACGGTATCTGCTTGCCCAACTTGAAGATTTTGGCGCGCCTGATCTGGCGCTCGCCGCCTATAACGCGGGACCCGAGGCGGTCCGGAAATATGGCGGCATTCCCCCATATGCCGAGACCGAGGGCCACGTGGCCAAGGTGCTGCGGCTGACCACAACCACCCTTGCATTGGAGTAACCTGATGGTTCGATTTTTCTCGGGCGCGCAGCTGCCGCGCCTTTCGCTGCGCACCCTGCTTCTGGCCCTGCCGTTCTTTGCCATCCTCGCGGAACCTGCCCTCGCGCAGAACCTCGATCCCTTGGAAAACATGCTGCAGGTCGTGGTCGATGGGCTGACCGGCCCGATCGGGCGGTTGATCGCGATCCTTGCCGTGGTGGCAGCGGGCTACATGATGTTCACCGGCCGCCTGAACTGGCCGCTGTTCCTCGCGATCTTCTTCGGTGTCGTTCTGGTTTTCTCTGCCGCGACGATCATCGACGGCTTCGCTGCTCCCTGAGGCACAGGGCGGCAGGGCGGGGGGCTCGTAAAGCCCCCGCCCGCCTGCCCGATCCGGATCTTTCCCCATGCATGAAGCGCCTTTGTTCCTCGGCCTCACCCGGCCGCCGAAGATCTTCGGCCTGCCGATCGGGTATTTCGTGAGCCTCATGCTGGGCTCGGTCATCCCCTTTGTCGGGGCGAATGACTGGCGTTTCCTGCTGATCGGGGTTTTGGGCTATCCAGTTTTATGGTTCGTGGCGGATCGAAACCCGAACCTCTTTGAGACGGCAGCGGTGGTCTTCTCCCGCACCCCGCGCACGCGGAGCAAGTCAGCCTTTGGCGGAGACCGCCATGTCAGCTGATCTGAAATCCCTGTTCCCGGCTACCCCCGCCCTGAAATCCGTCCTCAGCGCCGAGGATCTTGGCGCCGAGACGCTGGCGCGGCATCTACCGTGGTTGTCGGCACCTGCCGACGATCTGATCCTGACCCGACAGGGCGATCTGATCGCATCCGCCGTGGTCGATGGCCTCGACAGTTTCACGGTGGAAGAGGGAGAGATTTCCCTCGTCCCGGCCTCGCTTGCCCGATTGATCGGGCAGTTGGGCGAAGGTTTCGGCTTCCATGTCTCGAAACTGACCCTGCCGGACTGGCCGCAGTTCAAAGGCTTCGATGCAGATCTTGACGCCAAGGGTGTCGTCGACGCGGATGCTTTTGCCGCCGCCGTAGACCGGCAGTGGCAAGCCCATCTTGTCTCCCGCGACCTGAAGCGTCGGGTTCTCATGGTCTCGGTCATCTTGCGCTCAGCCGCCTTGAAGCGCCTGCCGCTGATG
>CAMFLG010000113.1 GCA_945957495.1 uncultured Pseudorhodobacter sp.
GGACAACGTGTTTGTCATCGCGCTGATCTTTTCCTATTTCGCGGTGCCCCGCATGTATCAGCACCGGGTGCTGTTCTGGGGTATTCTGGGTGTGATCCTGTTGCGCGGCGTCATGATCGGGGCCGGGGCCACGCTGGTCGCGCAGTACCATTGGGTTCTGTATATCTTTGCGGCCTTCCTGATCTTTACCGGCATCAAGATGCTGATGATGGGCGACAAGGAACATTCGATCGGCGACAACGCGCTGCTGCGGTTCTTGCGGCGGCGGTTGAACGTCACGGAAACGATCGAGGGGCGGGAGTTCTTTGTGAAGAAACCCGTCGGCGGCAAGATGGTGCGTTTCGCCACGCCGTTGTTTCTGGCTCTGGTGGTGATCGAGGTGGCCGATCTGATCTTTGCCGTCGATTCGGTTCCGGCGGTGTTTGCGATCACGACCGACCCGTTTCTGGTCTACACCTCGAATATCTTCGCGATCCTTGGCCTGAGGGCGCTGTATTTCGCGCTGTCGGCGATCCTGCACCGCTTTGCCTATCTGAAATATGCGCTGTCGCTGCTGTTGGTCTTTATCGGTTCGAAGGTTTTCATCGCCCATATCTTCGACATGGAAAAGTTCCCGCCGTCTATTTCGCTGGGCGTGACCTTTGCGATCCTGACGGTTGGGGTGGTCTATTCGTTGTATAAGACGCGTGGTGTGAAACAGGTCGCCTGACACAGGATTTGGCCGCCCGACCATGGCAGGTTGGGCGGCCGTCTCATATGTCCCGGGCCGGGACAGTTTTTCGATCCTTTTATTTCAACAGGTTGGCCACTGACATTCAGGGTTTGTTAAGGCTTGTCACGCCAAAGCGAGGCAGCCAAGCATCAGTTCTTTGGATTTAGCGCGTTGGCAAACTGGCTGAGCGCCTCGGTCACAAGGGCGGTGGGATACTGGCCACAGGCCTGAGTTGTGCTGACGATCAACTCTGCTGCGTCCTGGGATTTCAGCGGCTCGGTGGTGGCGACCGGCTCCAGTTCCTTGATCTGGGGCGCCATCGCCTGTTTGCCCGCGTCATCCGCCGCGTTGAAATCGGCACAGGTCAGGTCCGCCGCCTGTGCTGCAACCGGAGCCGCAAGACCAACGACGATTGCAGTCAGGGCAAGTAACTTCTTCATGATCCACTCCATCAGATCTGGGGCGATCAGGCCGGGTTGATTCCCCACGCCCGGATCGGTGCCAACCAGCTAGTGCCAAAGCCGAAATTTTCGCAAGGCGTCTCCGGGCCGCAATTCAGGTTTTCGCGCGGGTGATGGTTGGGCAAGGCGGCTGGAATGGGCGGACTACGCCCTTTTCCCCACCACAGCCACGCCCAGTGTTTCCAGCACCTTGGCCTCGATCTGGGCGGCGTCCATGCCGGCGACGCGGTACATCGCCTCGGGACTGGCCTGATCAATGAAGGTGTCGGGCAGCACCATCGCGCGGAATTTCAGGCCGTGGTCGAACACGGCTTCATCGGCCAGAAGTTGCGCGACGTGGCTGCCAAAGCCGCCGATGGCGCCTTCTTCGATGGTGATCAGGGCCTCGTGCGTTCGGGCAAGGCCAAGGATCAGATCGCGGTCCAGCGGCTTGGCAAAGCGGGCGTCGGCGACGGTGGGGTTCAGGCCGCGCGTTACCAGCGCCTCTGCCGCCTTTTGCACCTCTGCCAGACGGGTGCCAAAGGACAGAAGGGCCACGCGCGACCCTTCGCGGATCATCCGGCCCTTGCCGATTTCCAGCGGAATGCCTTTGGCGGGCATCTCTACGCCCACGCCTTCGCCGCGCGGATAGCGAAATGCGATTGGCCCGGCATCATGCGCAACGGCGGTCGCGACCATGTGAACCAGTTCGGCCTCATCTGCCGCAGCCATCACCACGAAACCGGGCAAGTTTGCCAGAAAGGCCACGTCGAAAGACCCGGCATGGGTGGCACCATCCGCCCCCACCAACCCGGCGCGGTCGATGGCGAAACGGACGGGCAAGCGTTGGATCGCCACATCATGCACGACCTGATCATAGCCGCGCTGCAGGAAGGTGGAATAGATCGTGCAAAACGGCTTCATGCCGCCTGCCGCAAGCCCTGCGGAAAAGGTAACGGCGTGTTGTTCGGCGATGCCCACATCGAAGGTGCGTTTGGGAAAACGGGCGCCGAACAGATCCAGCCCGGTGCCATCCGGCATCGCGGCGGTGACGGCGACGATCTTGTCATCCGCATCGGCCTCACGGATCAGGCTTTGCGCGAAAACCTTGGTGTAGCTGGGGGCGTTGGAGGCGGCCTTTTGCTGCACCCCAGTCAGCACATCGAATTTGGCCGTAGCATGGCCCTTGTCGCGCGCCAGTTCCGCCGGGGCATAGCCCTTGCCCTTTTTGGTCAGCACATGGATCAGCATTGGCCCGGTGGCGCGATCATGCGCGGTGCGCAGCACGGGCAGCAACTGATCAAGGTCGTGGCCGTCGATGGGGCCGACGTAGGAGAACCCCAGTTCCTCAAACAGGGTGCCGCCCACGGCCATGCCCTTGAGCATTTCCTTGGCGCGGCGGGCGCCTTCCTGAAACGGTTCGGGCAAAAGGCTGACCATGCCCTTGGCGGCGGATTTGAATTCCTGAAACGGCTGACCGGCATAGATGCGCGACAGGTAGGCCGAAAAGGCACCAACCGGCGGTGCGATGGACATTTCATTGTCGTTCAGGATGACGAACAGGCGTTTTTTCAGATGGCCTGCGTTGTTCATCGCCTCGAACGCCATGCCAGCGGACATGGAGCCATCGCCGATCACCGCCACGGCATCGCCCGGATCGCCACCCAGATCGGCCGCCACAGCAAAACCCAGCGCGGCAGAGATCGAGGTGGAACTGTGGGCCGCGCCGAAGGGGTCATACGGCGACTCGCTGCGCTTGGTGAAGCCCGACAGCCCGCCTTCGGTGCGCAAGGTACGGATGCGGTCACGCCGCCCGGTGAGGATCTTGTGCGGATAGCATTGGTGGCCGACATCCCAGATGATCTTGTCGCGCGGGGCATCGAACACGGCATGCAGGGCGACGGTCAGTTCCACCACGCCCAGACCCGCGCCCAGATGCCCGCCGGTGACGGAGACGGCGGAAATGGTTTCGGCCCGCAGTTCATCGGCAAGTTGCCGCAAGTCGCGATCCGACAGCGCCTTCATATCGGAAGGCAGCTTTACCCGGTCTAACATCGGGGTTTTGGGTTTGTCTGCCATATCGGATACCGCCTAGCTTTCCCGCGCGATAACAAAGCGGGCGCAGTCAATCAAGGCTTGTGCATCGGCGCCATAGGGCGACAGGCGGTCACACGCCTCTTCGATCAGCTGCGTAGCGCGGAGGCGGGCGCCGTCGAGCCCCAAAAGCGAAACGAAGGTGGCCTTGCCGGCCTCTGCATCCTTGTTCAGCCGTTTGCCGGCCTTGGTGGCATCGCCCGTCACATCAAGGATGTCGTCGGCAATCTGGAAGGCAAGGCCAAGGTTTTCGCCGTAAATGTCGAAGGGGGCAGTTTCGGCGCCAGCCATCAGCGCGCCCACCTTGGCCGACCAGCGGATCAGCGCCCCGGTTTTCCCGGCCTGAAGGGCGATGATCTGATCCAGCGTCAGCGGCGTGGTGGCGGTTTCAGCGGCGATATCGGCCATCTGGCCGCCAACCATGCCGCGCCGCCCGGCCGCCGTGGCCAGTGAATGAACCAGAATAAGCCGCCGTTCGGGTGGGCATTCGGCCTGACAGACCAGTTGAAAGGCCAGCGCCTGCAAGGCGTCCCCGGCCAGAACCGCCGTCGCCTCGTTCCATTTGCGATGCACGGTGGGCTGGCCCCGCCGCAGATCGTCGTCGTCCATGCAGGGCAGATCGTCATGCACGAGGCTATAGGCGTGCATCGCCTCGATCGCGGCGGCGGCGGGGGCGGCGGCACTGGGCGAGATGCTATGCAGCCGCGCGGTTTCCAGCGCCAGAAAGCCGCGCAGGGTCTTGCCGCCCCTGCTGGCATAGATCATCGCCTGCGCCAGATCATCGCCCGCGCCGATGGCAAAGACCAACTGCCCCTCTACCACCTCGCGCGCCAGTTGAACCGCCTCGGCGAAGGGCCGGGCGTTCAGGGATTCGATCCGCTTCACCGTAAACTGCCTTGGATGAGACGTTTCGGGCACTAAAGCCCCTCCACCGGGGTGGTGCCCACGGCGCGGCCTTCTTGCTGGCGGATCAGTTCGACCTTTTCTTCGGCGTCTTTCAGCTTGGCCGCGCAATGCGCCTTCAGCGCCGCGCCGCGTTCATAAAGCGCGATGGACTGTTCAAGCGCCACTTCGCCGCGTTCCAACTGACTGACCACGGTTTCCAGCGCCGCCATCGCCTCTTCAAACGTCATTTCGGCCACGGGTTTGTCGGTCATCGGCCTCGCTCCTGCAATACATCCACATGCGCGGCGACCGAAGCGGCCAGCGCATCCAGATCATAGCCGCCCTCAAGGCAGGATACCACCCGCCCGCCGGAATGTTCATCGGCCAAATCGCAGATGCGGGCGGTCAGCCAGGCATAATCCTCGACCTGCCATTCCAGACCGGCGAGGGGGTCATCAGCATGGGCGTCAAACCCGGCCGAGATCAGGATAAGCTGGGGCTGCCACGCGGCAAGCGCCGGGAACACTCGCGCCTCATAGGCCGCGCGCATGACCCCGCCGCCCGACCCATCGCGCAGGGGCAGATTGAGGATCTGGCCATGCGCGCCGGTTTCCGATGCGGCACCCGTACCGGGATACAGCGGCATCTGGTGGCTGGAGACGAACAGACAGCGCGGCTCGTCCCACAGCAGATCCTGCGTGCCGTTGCCATGATGCACGTCGAAATCGACGATGGCCACGCGCAACAGCCCATGCTGATCCAGCGCGTGTTTTGCGGCAATCGCCACGCTGCCAAAAAGACAAAAGCCCATTGCCGTTGCAGTCTCGGCATGATGACCCGGCGGGCGCGCGGCGATGAAAGCGTTTTTCACCTCACCCGCCAGCACCGCATCCACCGCGGCGCAGGCGCCCCCAACGGCGCGCAAGGCGGCCTCAACCGAACCGGGCGACAGCCAAGTGTCACCATCCAGCTGCGCCCAGCCTTGCGGGGGCCCTGCCGCCCGCACCCGATCCAGATAGCGGGCCGGATGACAACGCAGGATGTCGCCATCGCGGCAAAGCGGCGCGTCGCGGCGATCCAGATCCATCCCCGCCAGCGCATTTGCCACTGCCTGCAACCGTGCCACCTGTTCGGGGTAGCCCGGCGGCGTCACATGGCGATGGTACGCATCGGCAGTGTAAAGGGCGGTTGTCACCCCTGTTCGTCCTGACATTCCAGAA
Source organism: uncultured Pseudorhodobacter sp. (assembly GCA_945957495.1). Taxonomy (GTDB): domain Bacteria; phylum Pseudomonadota; class Alphaproteobacteria; order Rhodobacterales; family Rhodobacteraceae; genus Cypionkella. The sequence goes on from CAMFLG010000113.1 coordinate 5,352, forward strand.
CCGCCTGCAACCCGGCCATGGTGCCGGTCAGGTCGATCGACAGCACTTCATTGCCATCATGAAACATCGTCATCGTCTGGCGCTGCGCAATGCTCATGAAGAAATCAACATTGTCGAAGGTGATATCCGCGCCGGGAACATCGTTCAGATAAAGGCCCTTCGCCTCACCATCAAAGCTTTCGCCGTCCAGGGTAAAGCTGATCGGATAGGTCGCGCCATCCTCGATGTCACCCCAGGCGGTGTTGAACACGGTGACATAGCCGCTGCCGGTATTGCGATCCAACCCGATACGCACCAGCGAGCCATCCTGAAACTCGCCCTGAATCAGGCAGCCATTGCCAAGGCTGGGGTCAATCAGAACCTCCCAATAATCCGAGGCACCCCAATGTTCCAAGCCGTCGCCAAAGGCGGCCCCGGCGGAAAGGGTAAAAGCCAAGGCCAGCGCGGCGTGTTTCAACTTCATTGCAAATCCTCTTGCTGCATTTTTCGGCACGCTAGCAGGGTTTCGCAAAAGACAAAGGGGAAACCTGCGTTAATCCGGTTGCAGCATATAGCCTTCGCCGCGCACGGTTTGCAGATAGCGTGGCGATTTCGGGTCATCCTCGATCTTGCGGCGCAGGCGGGTGATCTGCACGTCAACCGCGCGTTCCTGCCCGTTGCCATCCTCCACCGGGGCGTCGCCGACCAGCTTGTCGCGCGACAGGGCAATGCCGGGCTGGGTGGAAAACACGCGCATCAGCATGGCCTCGGTTGCGGTCAGCCGGATCAGATCCTGACCGCGCCACAACTCGCCACGCTCCATATCATAGCGCACCGCCCCCATGTGCAGAACCTTGGGTGCGGCGGCGGTGCTTTGCGCCGGCACCCGCCGCAGGATGGCGTTGATGCGCAGCAACAGTTCCTTCGGTTCGAACGGTTTGACCAGATAGTCGTCTGCGCCCGCCTCGAACCCTTCAATCTTGTTGATCGATTCCCCTTTGGCCGTCAGCAGGAGGATCGGCATGGTCATGGTGCGGCGCAGATCGCGGGTCAGGGTGATACCGTCTTCGCCGGGCATCATCACGTCCAGCACGATCATGTCGAAATCCAGACCGGCCAGCAGACGGCGCGCCTGCGCCGCGTCGCGTGCGACCGACACCAGAAAGCCATTGCGGATCAGGAATTTCTGCAACAGCCCGCGAATGCGTTCGTCATCGTCCACGACCAAAAGATGTGCTTGCAGATCGTTCATGCGCCACTCTCCTTCAGGCCTTGATACTGGCGCCGCTGCTCTGGGTCCATCATTGCTTCCAATACGGTGCGAAAGCCTTGCACGGCCACCGGCCCTGCGGCGCGATAGGCGGCCCGCATCCGCGCCCGCTGCGCATCCGACAGCGCACGTTCCAGCGCCGCACCCTTGTCTGTCAGGTACAGATGCCGCTCGCGCTTGTCGGCGCGGCCAACCCGCGCCTCGACCAGACCGTCATCGAACAAGGCGCGCAGCACCCGGTTCAGCGACTGCTTTGTCACCCCAAGCACCGCCAGCAGGTTGCCCACCGTGGTTCCGGGCGAACGGTTGATGAAATGCACCGCCCGGTGATGCGCGCGGCCGTAATCCAGCCCCTCCAGAATGCGGTCGGGATCAGAGGTAAAGCCGCGATAGGCAAAGAACATCGCCTCGATGCCCTTGCGCAGGTTTTCATCCGTCAGAAACAGCAGGCTTTCGCCGCCGGTTGAGTTTTCGGCCATTGGTGCCTCCCTTAACCTGAATTTACGTCAGTGTTGTTGACATTCCAAGTCACAACTGTTAGCCAGCGGTCGATTTCGCGCAACTTTATGTCCATTTCGGACCTATACTGCGCAACATTCGAAAAATAGGGGGCGAAGATGGCTGGATATGACGATCGCGACGGGTTCATCTGGATGGACGGCAAGCTGGTGGAATGGCGTTCGGCGAACGTTCATATCCTGACCCATGCGCTGCATTACGCATCGGCGGTGTTTGAAGGCGAACGGTGCTACAACGGCAAGATCTTCAAATCGACCGAACATTCGGAACGGCTGCGGATGTCGGGAGAGTTGCTGGACATGCCGCTGCCCTATTCGGTGGCCGAGATCAATGCGGCGAAAGAGGCGGTGCTGAAGGCCAACAACCTGACCGACGCCTATGTGCGTGCCATCGCCTGGCGCGGTGCGGGCGAGGATATGGGCGTGGCGTCAAAGCGCAACCCGATCCGGCTGGCGGTGGCTTGCTGGACCTGGGGCAGCTATTACGGCGACGCCAAGTTCAAGGGCGCCAAGCTGGACATTGCGAAATGGAAGCGCCCCTCGCCCGAAACCATCCCGCATGCGGCAAAGGCGGCGGGGCTTTACATGATCTGCACCATGTCGAAACACGCGGCCGAGGCGAAGGGCTGCTCTGACGCGATGATGTACGACTATCGCGGCTATGTGGCCGAGGCGACCGGGGCGAATATCTTTTTCGTCAAGGATGGCGAAGTGCATACGCCGAAACCCGATTGCATCCTGAACGGCATCACCCGGCAAACCGTGATCGGCATGTTGAAGGCCATGGGCATCACCGTTCATGAACGCCACATCCTGCCGGAAGAGTTGGAAGGGTTCCAGCAATGCTGGCTGACCGGCACCGCCGCTGAAGTCACGCCGGTGGGGCAGATTGGGGATTATACGTTCGAAGTGGGCGATCTGACCAAGCGCGTCGCCACCGAATACGAAAAACTCGTCCGCGCCTGAGCGGGGGCGGATGGCAAAGGGCGCGGGTCACACCGCGCCCTTTTGCATTGCTAAACCCGGTCGCGCTGCAGCGGTGTGGTGGAACAATGCAGTCCACCGCCGTTGGCCTGCACAGCCTCGAACGGAATCGTCGTCCAGGTCACGCCATGCGCCGCCAGTCGGTCCAGCGTGCGATTGCTGGCGCCTTCGGGCATCAACAGCTTGCCGGGGGCAATGGCCAGCGAGTTGTTGATCCAGCCGTCATCGGAGGGGTCCAGTTCAACCGTATGGATGCCGCGCGCCTTCAACTCCTCCAGAAAGCTGAAAGGCAAGCCGTTCGGGCTGATCAGCGCCAGATCCTTGTCGATCATCAGGAACGACACGTCGAGGTGAATGTCATAACCCGGCAGATCGACGATCAGCAGTTCCACGC
>CAMFLG010000114.1 GCA_945957495.1 uncultured Pseudorhodobacter sp.
CGACCCGACCCGCAACCAGACGAGGAGAGTTGCAGTCCTCGCACACCCGCTGATCATGCCGGTAGATCGTCTTGCCATAGCGGTCCTGCACCCGGTCCACCAGCGTAGGCTCCACCCGCTCGCCGCCATTGGCGAACATCGCATAGGCCGCCACCATCTTGAACAGCGTGGTTTCCTGTGCGCCCAACGAGTTGGCAAGGAAGGTCCGCATCGGATTGTAGACGCCAAAACGTTCGGCATAAACCGCAACCGTATCCATGCCGATGGTCTGCGCAATCCGCACCGTCATCAGGTTCCGCGACTGTTCAATCCCCGTCCGCAGGGGGGTCGGGCCATAGAACTTGTTCGAAGAGTTCTTCGGCGTCCACAGCCCTTCTGCCGTTTCCACCGCAATCGGCGCGTCAACGACGATGGTGGCAGGGGTAAATCCCTGATCCAGTGCTGCGGCATAGACAAAGGGCTTGAAACTTGACCCCGGCTGCCGCGCGGCTTGCGTGGCACGGTTGAACACCGACGCCTGATAGGAAAAGCCGCCCTGCATCGCCAGAACCCGGCCGGTGTTCACGTCCATCGCCATGAACCCGCCCTGCACTTCCGGCACCTGCCGCAAAGACCAGCGCACAAAGCTGCCGTCCTCGTCCTTGGTGATCGCGCGCACCATCACCACATCGCCGACCTCAACCAGATCGCCCGGCACCTTCGCCTTCGGCCCCAGCTTGCCGCCCGCCAGTTTCTTGCGCGCCCAGGTCACATCCTCGGCCGGAATGACCGCATCGCTGCCATCCACGCCCTCAATGCCGATCCGCGCCGTCTTGTCACCGACCTCCAGCACCACGGCCACATGCCAGCCTTCGACATCGCGCGGCTGGTCCTTCACATCGGCCAGCGCCGCCCGCCAATCCGCCTCTGACCCCAGCTTGTCGGCCGGAATCGTCTTGCCCGTGCCGCGCCAAACCCCCTGCTCGCGGTCGTATTTCTCCAACCCCCGCCGCAGCGCAATCGCGGCGATCTCCTGCAACTCCGGGTCCACCGTGGCGCGGATGGTCAGACCACCGCCGAAGAATTCGGCCTCGCCAAAGCTGCCCGACAACTGCCGCCGGATTTCGTCGGTGAAATAATCCCGCGGCGGCAATTCCTCGCGGAAAGACGCAATGTCGCCGTTCTGCACCGTCAACAGCGGCTCTGCCATCGCCGTGTCATAGGTCGGCTGGTCGATATAGCCGTTCTGCAGCATCTCGCGCAGCACATAGGCCCGGCGCTCCAGCAGGCGTTCCTTGTTCGTCACCGGGTTGAAATCGCTGGGCGCCTTCGGCATCGAGGCCAGCGTCGCCGCCTCTGCCGGGGTCAGTTCTTCCAACGATTTGTTGAAATAGGTCTGCGCCGCCGACGCCACCCCATAAGAGTTCTGCCCCAGGAAAATCTCGTTCAGATACAATTCCAGAATCTTGTCCTTGGTCAGCGTGCCTTCCAGCCGCGTCGCAAGGATGATCTCCTTGACCTTGCGCTCAATCGACCGGCTGCCATCCAGCAGGAAGTTCTTCATCACCTGTTGGGTGATCGTCGATGCGCCGCGCACGTTCTTGCCATGCGTCTTGACCGCATCAACAAAGGCCGAAAACATCGAGGTCACGTCATACCCCTTGTGGGTATAGAAATGCTTATCCTCGGCGGAAATGAACGCATCCTTCACAAGATCGGGAATATCCTCGATCGGCACAAACAACCGCCGTTCTTTGGCGAATTCGTCAATGATGCGGCCTTCGCCGGAATAAATCCGGCTGATGGTGGGGGGGGAATATTGCGCAAGGCTGTCAGGGCTGGGCAAGTCACTGGAATACATATAGAAAACCGCGCCGACCGTCAGCGCAGCCGCCATGATTCCCAAAGTCACCAATGAGAAGATGGCCCCGAAAAAGGACCCGATGAACCTGACCACGCCTGAAACCTCTGCCTATGCTCGCGACCTATATAGGGATTTTCCGGCAAAGGTCAAAACACGCTAAGGTCAGGCGGAAAGATTCCGCCACCCCAACGGCCCGGCTACTTCAACGGCATCGCCCGCAAGGCCGCATCCGCCTTGGCCCAGGTCTTAAGCCCATCGCGGATCGCAGCCTCCATCTTGCCGCGCCACGTTGCATCCTGCAGCCGCGCCAGATCGCCCGCAGACGAAAGGAACCCCAGTTCCAGCAGGATCGACGGAATATCCGCCGATTTCAGCACCGAAAACCCCGCCTCCTGATGCGGATGCCGGTGCATCTTCAACCCTTCTGCCTTGATCGCCGCCACCAGATCATCGGCAAGCCTTTGCGTGCGCGGCGCGGTTTCGGCCCGCGCCATATCCATCAGCACTTCGGCCAGCAGATCGTCCTGTTCGGTCAGATCAACACCCGCCAGCAGGTCATCGCGGTCGTGCCGCTCTGCCAGCGCCGCCGAGGCCGCATCCGAGGCCGCATCCGCCAGCGTGTAAACCGTGGCCCCCACCGCCTCGCCCTCGGCCAGCGCATCGGCGTGCAGCGCCAGAAACACATCCGCCCCCGCCGCATGGGCAATGGAAATGCGGGTTTCCAGCGGCACGAACACATCCTGATCGCGCGTCATCACCACCTCAAACCCGCCATCGCGCAGCAAAAGCTCTTTCAGCTCGCGCGCAAAGGTCAGCACCAGATTGGCCTCGTTCAACCCGTCCCGCTCTGCCCCCGGGTCAATGCCGCCATGGCCCGGGTCCAGCACCACAACCAAGGGTCCGCCGGGCTTTTTCACCGGCGCAGGCAGGGTGGCAGGTTTCGGCAAAGACCATTCCGGCGGCTCCGGCGCGGCGGCCAGCCGGGCAAAATCCGTCGGATCATCCGGCGCAAGATGCAGCTTCAACTGCGCAGCACCGTCCGTCACCATCTCGGCGCTGACCACCCGCATCGGCCCCGCCAATTCCATAACCAGCCGCGACCAGCCCTGCCGGAACACGCCCGCGCGCAGGTCCACCACCGCATCCGCCGCCACCGGCACCTTGTCCAGCGCGGCGAAATCCACCTCGCGGAAATCCAGGATCAGCCGCGGCGGCCCATCCAGAAACCGCAGCCGCCATGGCACCGGCTGCGACAGCGCCAGCGTCACTTGCAACTCATCCCCCGACCCAAAGATCGCAGAGGCCCCCGCATCCATCCGCGCCAGCGCCGACAGATCCTGCGCCGCCACAGGCAGGCCCAGCCACGCCAGCGCCATTCCCGCAATAGCCGCCCTGATGCCGCGCCCGATGCCCATTGCCGCCCCTATCTGCCCGCCCGAAACGCCCGCAACCGCGCCAGACCTTCGATGATATCGCCCGTGCTGCGCGCATAGGAAAACCGCAAGGTCCGCGCCCCGCGCCGGGGGTCAAAGTCCAGACCCGGCGTCACCGCCACCCCCGCTTTGTGCAAAATCTCGCGCGCAAAGCCAAGGCTGTCGTCGGTCAGATCCGACACATCGGCATAAACGTAGAACGCCCCGTCCGGCGGGGCAATCCGCTCGAACCCCGCCGCAGGCAGGCCCTCCAGCATCAACGCGCGGTTTTCCGCATAAACCGCCCGGTTCGCCTCCAACTCGTCCACACAGTCCAACGCCGCCAGCGCCGCAATCTGGCTGGCATGCGGCGCGCAGATGAACATGTTCTGCGCCAACCGCTCAATGGTGCGCACATGATCCTCGGGCACCACCATCCAGCCCACCCGCCAGCCGGTCATGCTGAAATACTTGGAAAACGAGTTGATCACATAAACATCGTCGCTGATTTCCAACGCCGAATGTGCCCGCGCGCCATAGTGCAGCCCGTGGTAAATCTCGTCCGAAACGAAGCGAATGCGGTTCTGATCGGCATAGCCGATCAAATCGGCCAAAGCCGGTTTTGACAGCATCGTGCCGGTCGGATTGCCCGGCGAGGCCACGATCAGCCCCTGCAGATCCAACCCCTCCAGATCGCCCGGCACCGGCTGAAGGCGGTTTTCATCGCGGGTCTGCACCCCCACCGCCTGCAACGACAGCGCCTTCAAGATCTGCCGGTAAGACGGATAACCGGGCTCGCCCAGCCCGACCCGGTCGCCCGCATCAAACAGCGCCGAAAACGCCAGCAGGAACGCCCCCGATGACCCCGCCGTCACGATCACCCGATCGGGGTTCAGATCAACGCCATACCAGCGCGCATAAAGCGCCGCGATCCCCTTGCGCAGCGCAGGCAGGCCCAGCGTCACCGTATAACCCAGACTGTCGCCCTGCATCTGCGCCGCCAGCGCCGCTAATGCCCCGGCAGGCGCCCCCGTTCCCGGCTGCCCCACCTCCATGTGAATGATCCGCCGCCCCGCCGCCTCCAGCCGCCGCGCTTCCTCGACCATATCCATCACAATGAAGGGATCAACCTGACCCCGGCTTGATCTATCCATGCACCTACCCCTATTGTCGCGCCGAATAGTCCCCCGCGCGGCCAAAAGGTCAAGCCCGCGCCGAGCCTGAGGTTTCCGATGCGTCTTTCCCGTCTTGCCCCGCTGCTGGCCTCTGCCTGCCTTCTCGCCACCCCTGGCCTGTCCGAAGGGCTGACCGACATGACCGCAGCCGAGCGTGACGCCTTTGGTGCCGCCGTGAAAGCCTATCTGCTGGAACACCCCGAGGTGCTGGTTGACGCGATGAACGTGCTGCAGGACCGTCAGGCGCAGTCCGAGGCGGCGCAGGACAAACAGTTGGTGATTGACCACAAGGATGCCCTTTTCACCGACGCCGCCAGCTGGGTCGGCGGCAATCCCGATGGCGATATCACCGTGGTCGAATTCATGGACTACCGCTGCGGCTATTGCCGCAAGGCCTATCAGGAGGTCGAGGATCTGGTGAAATCGGATGGCAACATCCGCCTCGTTCTGAAGGAATACCCGATCCTAGGCGAGGATTCCGTCACCTCGGCCCGCTTTGCCATCTCGGTTCTGCAACTGCACGGGCCGGATGCCTATAAAAAGGCGCATGACGCCCTGATCACCCTGCGCGGCACCCCCGATGCCGCCACGCTGACCCGGCTTGCCACCGATCTGGGGCTGGATGCCCAGCCCGTGATCGACCGGATGAATTCTGACGAAGTCACGCAAGTTATCGCCTCGAATCAAGCCCTTGGCGATTCCATGGCGATCTCCGGCACCCCCACCTTCGTCATCGACGGCACCATGCTGCGCGGCTACCTGCCCTTGGACGGCATGCGCCAGGTCGTCGCCGACGAACGCCAGGGGTGAGGCGCGCCCGGATGATCTTCCAGTGGAAGATCATCAGCGCCGAACGCCCGATCTGCAAAGATCGGGCCGGGGTAGAAGAAGTCTATTTCTTCTCCGCCCGCCGCACCTCGCTCAACCCGTCGTGCCCGCCCAGCTCCTGCGCGGGCGCGTCGTCCCACCAATCGGCGTGATAGGCCTTGCGCTCTGGGTTCAACGGATAAACGATCTGGTTGTCCGCCCGGCTGCTGTCGCCGATCACCAGCAACTCCACCTCGGCGTCCGAATTGTTGATGAAGGAATGCGCAAGCCCGGTGCCCGCCGGAAACCCCACCCCATCGCCCGGGCCAAGCCGGTGCAGCACACCGTCCAGCCAGACATCGGGCGTGCCCGCAATCACATAGACGAATTCCTCTTCCGTGCGCTCGGCGTGCGGAAACGAAGTGCGCCGCCCCGGCAACAGCCGTTCGTGGTGAATGCCGATGCGCGCCAGCCCAAAGAACCGCCCGAAGGGCGCATTATGCGCCATCGGTTCGTCGTGATGGTCATATTGCCAAGCCAATGGTTTCTCAATCTCGCGCCAATGCACAATCGCCGGATGCCGCGCCATATCTCACACCTCCGCCTTGGCCGCCTCGATCTCGGCCGCCTTTTTCTCGACCAACTCGACGATGTGATCCACCATCGCGTCATTGCCCAGCTTGTGGCTTTGCTTGCCCGCCAGATACACCATGCCAGATCCGGCCCCACCCCCGGTAAAGCCGATATCGGTCATCAACGCCTCGCCCGGCCCGTTCACCACACAACCGATGATCGACAGGCTCATCGAGGTGGTCACATGCGCCAACCGCTCTTCCAGCGCCGAAACGGTCTTGATCACGTCAAACCCCTGCCGCGCGCAAGAGGGGCAAGAGATAATCGTCACCCCCCGATGCCGCAGGCCCAGGGATTTCAAAATCTCGAACCCGACCTTCACTTCCTCCACCGGATCGGCAGACAGCGAAACCCGGATCGTATCGCCAATCCCGGCCCACAGCAGATTGCCAAGGCCAATCGCCGATTTCACCGTGCCGGAAACCAGCCCCCCCGCCTCGGTAATGCCCAGATGGATCGGCGCATCCGTCACCAGTGCCAGTTGCTGGTAGGCGGCGGCGGCCATGAACACATCCGACGCCTTCACCGAAATCTTGAATTCGTGAAAATCATTGTCCAGCAGCAGCCGGATGTGATCCATCCCCGATTCCACCATCGCATCCGGGCAAGGCTCGCCGTATTTGTCCAACAGATGCTTTTCCAGCGACCCGGCATTCACCCCGATGCGGATGGAACAGCCATGGTCCTTGGCCGCCTGCACCACTTCGCGCACCCGGCGGGCATCGCCGATGTTGCCGGGGTTGATGCGCAGGCAAGCCGCCCCTGCCTCTGCCGCCTCGATCGCGCGTTTATAGTGGAAATGGATATCCGCCACGATCGGCACCGGGCTTTCGCGCACGATCTCGCGCAGCGCATGGGTTGACGCCTCATCCGGGGTGGAAACCCGTACGATATCCGCCCCCGCCACCGCACAGCGTTGAATCTGCGCGATCGTCGCCGCCACGTCATGCGTCAGCGTGTTGGTCATCGTCTGCACCGAAATCGGCGCATCGCCCCCCACCAGAACCTTGCCGACACGGATCTGCCGCGACACCCGCCGTTCAATATTGCGCCAGGGTCGGATGGGATTATGGGTCATGGGAAGCCTGCTCGGTTGCGTCGGCTTATAGATACGCCCGTCCCTCACCAGCCGCAACGATGCAGGTGAGTTTGACCGTCAGGAACGATCCTGCCGGAAATAGGGCAAGGATGCGATCCGCAATAAAACGATCGGCGTCGCCATCAAAAGCGCGCCAATAGCGAAAGCGGCAGCGATACCCGCGGTCTCCACAAGACCAGCCTGCACCGCCCGCCGCATCGTCAGCCAGCCAAGCGGCAGAAACAGCACGACGGCGGTAAACAACCCCGGCGAAAACCGCCCCTTGGTGCGGATCACCGGCAGAATGTGAAACAAGACTGCGTTAATGATCATCAGGGCCGGAAACCCCAGCGCGACCGCTGGAAAACCTGTGGCGCACCCGGCTGCGGCAACGCCAAGAACCACAACCACCGCGTTTGTCACATAGAAATCCGACCATTCCACGGGAAGCTTGATCACCGCACGCGCCCAATCGCGCCAGTTCAGCGCATGCTCTTCAAGAATATGCACCGCATAGGCCGCAAGGCACAGCCAAAGCCAGGGGGAAAGGTCCATGTCTATCTTTTCTCCGATACCACAAGGGACGCTAGCCGCCCTCCGCCCGATAATCAACGCAGTATTCGGGCTGTCTGGCTCTGCCACGATTCCAGATTGGTGTCCGGGTCGAAATCATCGCCCAGAACAGTCGATCCTGTAAGTTCTTAAAATTAGATTCAAATTGTGCTTCACATTGGCAAAAAATACTCCACGGGGGAGGTCGCATTGGCAAAGCCAATGTGACGCGGGGGTGTGAAACCCCCGGCGACGCCAGCCATTCGGCATCAATGACATGCCACCACACATGCCAAAGCCCCAGAGCAAGCGCCCGGGGCTTAAGTCACGTCCTCACTCAGATGTCAGTTCGACGGTGCAGGCGCCGACGCATCAGCCACGTTGACAAACTGCGCCAGATCGGCGTCGCCCGACAGGTCCGCCACCGTATAGGCCCCGGTCAACGCCTCTGCCGACAGGGCCACGTTCTTGACCACCTGCGCCCCGGGCGAGGCCGGGCCATAGGTCTTGCCGTTCACCACGAAATAGATCGACCCGGAATTGCCCGCCCGCAGCAGAGCCGCCTGTTCCAGATTAGGCACCGGATAGCGTTCGCCCGCATCCAGGATCTTTTCGAACAGCACCGTGCCATCCGCCGCCGACACCCGCACCCAGGATGGGCGCACGGCCAGAACCTCGACCCCCGGCTTGGCATCGGCCACAACCTGAACCGTATCGCCTGCAGCCGCCTCATCCATGGCAAGCGAGGTCGCATCGCTGGCCACCACACCCGCATCCCGCGGATTGATTGCGGCAATCGGGCCATCGCGCGGCGTCAGCACCGGCGCGTCCAACGCCTGCGGCTGATACAGCCGGTCCAGCGGGTCTGCCGTCACGCCAGAGGCGTCCGCAACCTGCGCATCGGCGGGTTTCGCCTGCACCGTCACATTCGCCAGCGGGTCCAGTTCGGCCACCACGTTCGGCGCCTGCTCGGTCGGGGCCAGTTGCACGCGCTG
>CAMFLG010000115.1 GCA_945957495.1 uncultured Pseudorhodobacter sp.
GGCGATCCGTCATGCCAGGTCACACCATCGCGCACCGTCATCCACACCTGGCTGCGGTCATCGTTCCAGCCCCATTCGGTCAAAATCCCCGGCGAGGGTTTCAGGTTGGTGTCCTGATGGATAAACTGGTCAAACACCGATTGGTAAATGCCCTGAATCGTCGGGTTCACCGCCGATGGGCCGGTGGTCGGATCCCAGGCGGGCAGGTTGACGTTATAGGCGATGACAAGTTCGTCAATCGCCTGGGCGCGGGCAGGCAGGCCCACAAACCCCAGCGCCACAGAGGCGACAGAGGCTTGCAAAAGGGCGCGGCGGTTCGGTTTCATGTTTTGAGATCCCTGTTGTTATTTGCCGGTCAGTTTTTGTGCAAGAAGATAGCCCGATCCCGCCCCAAGCCCCGCGCCGGGCCAGACCCCGGCACCGGTCAGGTGCAATTGCTTGATCGGGGTAGAGCCGTCCGCATGGCCGCGAACGGGGCGGAAAAGGAAGTTCTGCGCCAGATGATGGCTGCCGCAGACCTGATCGCCGCCGACAAGGTTGGGGTTGTCACGTTCCAACTCTGACGGGGGCACGACGCGCTGGCCCAGAATTTTCGCCCGCGTGCCGGGGGCGTAGCGTTCCAGAATCTGCAGCGCGCGATTGGCGAAGGGTTCGGCGGCCCCGGCCCAATCGGTTGCGGTGATCTCGCCCTTGGCATCGCCAAGGATGGTGCCGGGCGCCATGCGCACCTGCAGCCAGATCGTGTGCTTGCCCTCGGGTGCGCGGCTGGGGTCAACGGTTGTGGGCTGTCCCACCACCAGAATCGGCTCATCCGGCAACAGCCCGGCCTTGGCCTGTTGATAGGTGCGCGCCATCTGATCCAGACTGGGCGCAAGATGCACATAGGCAAAACGTTGCAACTCTGCCCCCGCCGCCCAATCGGGCAGGGCAGACAGGGCCAGATGAATCATCATCGTGCCGGGGGCATGCTGAAACTCTGCCAGTTTGGCGTCAAAATCGGTGGCCGTGCCAGTCAGCTTTGGCAGCGCGCCCGGGGCGACCCCGGCAATCACCGCCCGCTTGGCATGGATCTTGCGGCCATCGGCCAGCTCAATCCCCGTAGCACGGCCATCTTGCTGCAAAATGCGGGTCACGGTTGCGCCCGTCTCGACCCGGCCGCCGCGCGCCTCGATCGCCGCGACCATGGCGCGGATGATGGTGTCGGCGCCGCCCTTGCCGATCACCATGCCAAAGGCCTGCCCGGCCATCCCCTCCAGATAGGGAAACAGCGCGCCACCCGCCACGTCGGGGGCGAAATCCAGATGCATCCCCCAGGCGCCCAGCATCGCGCGCACCCGTGGCGAGGCAAAAGTCTGCTCCAGCCAGGCGCGCGGCGATTGCAGGAGGAACCGCGTCAGATCAAGGCTGCCGCCCAATCCCTTGCCGCGCAGCGTTTTAAGCATGAAATATGCAATCGCACGCATTTTCATCGGGCTGCCCAAAAGCCCGAACAGATGCGGCGCCTCGGCGCCAAAGCCCGCGCACAGCTTGCCCCAGGTTTCGGCGTCTTGCGGCGACAGTGCCGCGATTCGCGCCGTGGTCGCGGCCAGATCGGTAGAGACACCGCACCAAGTCCCATCGGGAAAGGCCGAACAGAACGGATGGGCGACGGGCGCAAACTCTAGCCCATGTTTGATCAAATCAGCCGAATGTGCCTTGAAAAATGCCGATCCCGCGAACAGCGAAAGGTTCATCGCCGCCCAGTCGTGGCGATAGCCGGGCAGGGTGTATTCCCCGGTCTTTACCGCCCCACCCGCAACGCCCGCCTGTTCGAACAGCGCCACGCGCCATCCCTTGGCCGCAAGATGCAGCGCCGCGGCAAGGGTGTTGTGCCCTGCGCCCACAAAGACCGCGTCGTAGCTTTCGGACATTTCGTGCCTCACATTGTCACAGGGATATTTGCAAATGCATTTAAATCTGTCTAGTCTGATTCATCGACGGGATGAACACCGCCATAACAGGGAGATGAAAATGAGTTCCGCAAATCTGTTGGCCAGTCTGGCCGGGATGCTCGCCTCGGGCGGGATCGAAGTGGTCGATTGCACCGGGGTTCTGGGGCCGAACACGCCCTTGCTGAAACTGCCGCCGGACTTCGCCAAGGACACCCCCAAGATCGAGATTCACCGCATTTCCGAATATGACGCCGATGGCCCGTTCTGGGCGTGGAACTGGCTGAAACTTGGCGAGCATTCCGGCACCCATTTCGACGCGCCGCATCACTGGATCACTGGCAAGGACTATGCCGACGGCTATACCGACACCCTGCCGGTGCAGCGCCTTGTGGCACCCGTGAATGTGCTGGATTTCGCCGCCGAATGTGGCGCCAACCCGGATTTCCTGCTGACCATCGACCATGTAAAGGCATGGGAGGCCAAGCATGGCGCGATCAATGCGGGCGAATGGGTGGTTCTGCGCAGCGACTGGGATCAGCGTTCGCATGATGAAAACCTTTTCCTGAATGCCAATGAAACCGGCCCGCACACCCCCGGCCCAACCGCCGAAGTGATCGAATACCTGATCAGCAAAGGCATTGTCGGCTGGGGCAGCCAGTGCATCGGCACCGATGCGGGCCAGGCAGGCGGCATGACCCCGCCGTTCCCGGCGCATAACCTTTTGCACAAGAACAACTGCTACGGCCTCGCCAGCCTTGCCAATCTGGACAAATTGCCGCCCAAGGGCGCGATCCTGATTGCGGCCCCGCTGAAGATCGAAAACGGCACCGGTTCGCCGATCCGCGCGCTGGCTTTGGTGGCACGCTAAGCCATGGCCGCAGATCACATCATCATCGGCTCTGGCATCAACGCGCTGGTCGCAGGCGCGATGCTGGGGCTGAAGGGGCAGCGGGTATTGCTCTTGGAACGCGAAAACGTGGCGGGGGGCTGTATGCGCACCGAACAGGTGACGCTGCCCGGTTTCTCGCATGATGTGATGGCGGCAACCTTTGTGCTGTTCATGACCTCGCCCGCAGGGGCTGCCCTTGGCCCGCACCTCGCGCGGCACGGCATGGAATATTGCCACACCGCCCATCCGACCGCCGTGTTGCGGCCGGATGGGTCTGCCTTGGTTCTGACCACGGATCAGGCCAAGAATATCGCCGCCTTCAACGCCTTGGCGGCAGGTGATGGCACCCAGCACGCGGCGGACGTGGGCGGTATTCTGGCCGACGCGCCGTTCCTCTTCGCGCTTTTGGGCGGATCGCTGTGGTCCTGGCCCACGGCAAAGCTGTTGTTCGGCCAGGTGCGCAAAAAGGGCCTGCGCGGGCTTGCGGCCTGGATGGGTTCGGCGCTGACCCCCTCGCGCAATTGGCTGGAAAGCCACTACCAAAGCCCGCTGGTGCAGGCGCTTTGGTCGCCTTGGGTGTTGCATTGCGGGCTGACGCCGGAAAGCACCTATTCGGCGCAAATGGGCAAAGTCATCGCCTTTGCGCTAGAGGCTGCGGGCGCCCCGATCATCAAGGGTGGGGCAGGGGCGGCAGTTGCGGCCTTTCGCGGCCTGATTGAGGAAAACGGTGGTGAGATTCGCACCGGCGCCGATGTAGACCGCATCATGGTTAAAGATGGCCGCGTGACCGGTGTGCGCCTGACCTCGGGCGAAGAGATTGCCGGGAAATCCGTGCTGGCCTCTGTCGCACCCGGGCAGCTTTACGGGCGGCTTCTGGCGGGGGTGAACCTGCCTGCGGATCAGGCGGCGGTGAAAGGATATCGCCACGGGCGCGGTGATTTCCAACTGCATTACGCGCTGGATCGGCACCCCGAATGGCTGACCCCCGGTCTGGACGATGTTGCGCTGATCCACCTGTCGGACGGCATTGATGCAGTGTCGAAATCCGCCAACGAGGCCGAACGCGGCATGTTGCCCGCAACGCCGACGATCTGCGTCGGCCAACCGCACCGGCTGGATCCGTCGCGCGCGCCCGAAGGCAAGGCGATCTTGTGGCTGCAAATCCCCGATGCGCCGCGCGTGATCAAAGGCGATGCGGCGGGCGCGATTTCCGGCGATGATTGGAACACGGTGAAAGAGGCCTTTGCCGACCGGCTGGAAGCCATCCTTGCCCGCCACATCAAGGATTTCGACAAGATCAAGCTGGCACGGCGCGCCTATTCGCCGAAAGACCTTGAACGGATGAACATGAACCTTGTCGGCGGCGACCCCTATGGCGGGGCGTGCAGCATCGACCAGTTTTTCATCTGGCGCCCCTTCGCCCATTCCACCAACGGCACCGGCCCGGTGCGCGGGCTGATCCATATCGGCGCCTCCACCCATCCCGGCCCCGGTCTGGGCGGCGGATCGGGCTATAACGCAGCGAAAAGGCTGGGGGCATGAACGAGGAAACCGCGATCATCCCGCGCTTGGGCGAATTGGGCCTGGCGAATTTCGCGCCCTACCTGATGAACCGCATCATGGGGCGCTATAACGCCTCTTTGCGCGATGAAATGCGCAGCCTTGGCCTGACCACATCGAAAATGCGCGCCCTTGCGGTGCTGGCGGTGGTCGAAGGGCCGCTGATCGGCGAATTGGCGGTTTATACCGTGATCGAACAATCCACGCTCAGCCGGTCTTTGGATCAGTTGGAGGCGGACGGTCTCGCGCGGCGCGAAACCGATGCCAACGACAGCCGTGCGACGCGGGTTTACATCACCGATGCGGGCCGCGCCGCGTTTGAATCGCTGTGGCCGCATATGGCGGCGGCGCAAAGCCGGATGTTCCGGGGCATTCCAGAGGACGAACGCCGCGCCTTCGTCGGCACTCTGCAGAAGATGCTGGCGAACATCAGAAAGCACGAAATCTGACGCAGGCACCGGCCCCTGCGCAGCCAAAATCAAACCGCCGGAATAGGGAAGTATCGCTTATGACGCTTAAGACGACTGTTTGCGCAGCCCTTTTCGCCCTGGTCGCGCTGCCTTTGGCCGCATCGCCGTTACCCGGCGTGCGCGGCATCAATCATATCGGCCTGACGGTGCCCGATCTGGCGCAGGCCGAAAGCTTTTTCACCGATGTGATGGGTTGCGAAAAGGCCACCTCTTTTGGGCCGTTCATGGATGACAAGGGCACGTTCATGCAGGATCTGCTGGACGTGGACCCGCGCGCGGTTGTGGAAGAGATCACGCTGATGCGCTGCGGCTTTGGGTCGAACATCGAACTGTTCAAATACACCGCCCCGGATCAAAAGACCGTCGTTGCCCGCAACAGCGACATCGGCGGCCACCACATCGCTTTCTATGTCGATGATATTGACGCCGTTGCCGCCGATCTGAAGGCAAAGGGCATCCGTACCCTGATGGGGCCGCTGCCCGTGTCAGAGGGTCCGGCTGCGGGCCAATCCATCATCTATTTCTTCGCACCCTGGGGTCTGCAACTGGAAGCAATCTCGTTCCCGCAGGGCATGGCATACGAAAAAGACGGTGGCCCGATCCTGTGGTCGAACACCGATCCGTCGAAATAAGGGGAACAGGCGATGGCCGAAAGATCTTTCAAAGCAGAGGTTGAAGACCTTCGTTTGGGCGAGGGCGAGACTTTTACCGGTGAAGGTATTTTGGCCATCACCAAGGCGCTGCTGGAAAACGGCGTGGGCTATGTCGGCGGCTATCAGGGCGCGCCGATCAGCCATCTGATGGACGTGCTGGCCGATGCCGAGGATCTTTTGGGCGAACTTGGCGTGCGGTTCGAGGCCAATGCCAACGAGGCGGCCGCGGCGGCGATGCTGGCGGCCTCGGTGCATTACCCCATTCGCGGCGCGGTGACGTTCAAGGGCCCGGTCGGGGTGAACGTCGCCTCTGACGCGCTGGCCAACCTGTCGTCTTCGGGCGTAACGGGTGGCGCGCTGGTGATCCTGGGCGAAGATTACGGCGAAGGCTCCTCGATCATGCAGGAACGCAGCCACGCCTTTGCGATGAAATCACAGTTCTGGCTCTTGGACCCGCGCCCCAGCCTGCCCACGCTGGTCAAGGCGGTGGGCGACGGTTTTGCCCTGTCAGAGGCGTCGAATTCCCCGGTCATGCTGACCATGCGCATCCGCTCCTGCCATGTCACCGGCAGCTTTCAGACCCGCGCCAATCAGCGCCCGAAACTGTCGGTGCGCGAGGCGCTGTCAAACCCGCGGTCAGATTTCGCCCGCGTGGTCTTGCCGCCGATGTCTTATGTACATGAACAAGACAAGATAAAAAACCGCTGGCCCGCCGCCGAAAAGTTCATCCTGGACAATCAGTTGAACGAATTCTTCGGCCCCACCACAGCCCCCATCGGCATCGTGGTGCAGGGCGGTATGTTCAACGGCTTGATCCGCGCGCTGCAACGGCTGGGCCTGGCCGACCTGTACGGCGAAACCGAGATTCCGATCTATGTGCTGAACGTCACCTATCCGCTGATCTCTTCCGAATTCTTGGGTTTCTGCGCCGGTAAAGACTCGATCCTTGTGGTGGAAGAGGGCCAGCCAGAATTCATCGAACAGGCGCTTGGATCGTTCCTGTACCGCGCCGGGTCTTCGGTAAAACTCTACGGCAAGGGCGTCTTGCCGATGGCCGGGGAATATACCGGGCAGGTCATGCTGGATGGCATCACCGCTTTCTTGAAGCAGGCCGCCCCCGGCATGTTGCCCGCCACCGTGCGCGCCCCGAATGAGGATCGCCCGCAGATCCCGGATCTGAGCAAGACCGTTCCGATCCGCCCGCCAGGCTTCTGCACCGGCTGCCCCGAACGCCCGATCTTCGCCGCGATGAAACTGGTCGAGATGGAGCTGGGCAAGCACCAGATCACCGGCGATATCGGCTGCCACCTGTTCGGCTCGCTCCCCCCCTTCGAAATCGGCGGCGCCACCATGGGCTTTGGCCTTGGCCCCGCCGCCAACGCGGCCTTTGACGGCGGCGGCGAACGCCGCCCTGTGTCGATCATCGGCGATGGCGGCTTCTGGCACAACGGGCTGAGTTCGTCCTTCACCAACATGGCCTTCAACAAATCTGACGGCGTGGCGATTGTGGTCGATAACTTCTATTCGGCGGCCACCGGCGGGCAGGATGTGATGTCTTCCCGCGCCGACAACCCGACCAAGGCCACGAAAAACCCGATCTCCAAGGCCCTGGGCGGCATCGGCATCACCTGGGTGCGCCAGATTGACCGCACCTACGACGTGGGCAAACTGCGCGACACCATCCGCGAGGCGCTGACCACCGATATCCCCGGACCCAAGGTTATCGTGGCTTCGTCCGAATGTATGCTGAACAGGCAGCGCCGCGAAAAGCCGTTGGCGCTCAAGGCGATCAAGGATGGCCGCCGGGTCGAGGCGCCGCGCTTTGGCGTGGATGAGGCGGTTTGCACCGGCGATCACGCCTGTATCCGCCTTTCGGGCTGCCCGTCGCTGTCGCTGAAACGGCTGGACGATCCCTTGCGCGATGATCCGGTTGCCTCGATCGACCAATCCTGCGTCGGCTGTGGCAACTGTGGCGAGGTGGCCGATGCCGCCGTGCTGTGCCCGTCGTTCTACCGCGCGGATGTGGTGCATAACCCCAGCGCATTCGAGGCGCGGGTTTCCGCGATCCGCGCCAAAGTGATCGGCTGGCTGCAACGCCGCCGCGACAGCAAACGTCTGGTATTCGAGGCTGCCCAATGACCGTACATTCCGCTTTCGCGCCAAAACCTGCCGATCCGCGTCTGGACGGCATCATCAAACTCGCTGTGCTGGCCGTGGGCGGGCAGGGCGGCGGCGTGCTGACTGGCTGGATCGAAACGCTGGCGCGGGCGAATGGCTATGTCTGTCAGGCCACGTCCGTGGCGGGTGTGGCACAGCGCACCGGCGCCACAGTTTATTATGTGGAAATGGCCCCGGCAGGCGGTGCGCAGCCGATCTTTTCATTGGCCCCCGCCGCAGGCGACGTTGATATCATGATCACCGCCGAGATGATGGAGGCGGGCCGTTCGATCATCCGCGGCTTTGTGACCCCGGATCGCACCACCCTGATCACCTCGACCCACCGCGCCTTGGCCGTCAGCGAAAAGATGGTGCCGGGCGATGGCATCGCCTCTTCGACAGAGGTGATTGCGGCGGCAGAGATTGCCGCGCGCCGCTTCATCGCCGCCGATTTCGACGCGCTGGCGATCAAGAATGGCTCGGTCATCTCCGCCTCGATGTTTGGCGCGCTGGCCGGATCGGGCGCGTTGCCGTTCCCGCGTGAGGCGTATGAGGCGGCCATCCGCGCCGGTGGCAAGGGCATCGAAGGCTCTTTGCGCGCCTTTGGCGCAGGTTACGCGGCGGCGCAGGCCGGACCAATGGAAACGGCGGTGGCAGAGGTGAAGCCCGCCGCAGCCGTGGCCCCGCGCGGGCCACAGCACTTGCTGCAACGGTGGCAGGCGGCAGAGGCGCGGGTGCGCGCCTTGCCGACAGAGGTTGCCGAAATGGCGCTGCCGGGGCTGAAGAAACTTGTGGAATTTCAGGA